>DUGE01000003.1 GCA_013331595.1 Microcaldota archaeon
GCTTAGATGGGTCGAGCGTGCGCGTTGCAGGCTGGGTCCACGAGGTGCGCGACGTGGGCAAGCTTGTTTTCATTGTGCTGCGCGAGCGCGAGGGCTTGGCCCAGGTTACCGTTAAAAAAAGCGATTCGCCTGAATTGGCCAAGCTGGCAGAAGCCCTGGTAAAGGAAACTTCTGTTTACTGCGAGGGTGTTGTAAAGAAAAACCCGGGCGTTTCNNTTGCGGCGTTTGGAAACCCAGGCTGTTTTTCGTGTCCGCAGCGAGATGCAGAGGGCGTTCAGGGAAAAGGCTTTCGAGTTGGGCTTCCAGGAAATCAACACCCCTACGATTCTCGAGAGCGCGAGCGAAGGCGGCACTGACGTTTTTGAAGTCAAGTATTTCGAGCGAAAGGCATTCTTGGCGCAGAGCCCGCAGTTGTACAAGCAATTGGCCGTGTTGGGTGGGATGACCAAGGTTTTCATGACCGTTCCCGTTTTCCGTGCGGAAAAGCACAATACGACCGTGCACTTGAATGAAAGCACTCAAATGGATTTCGAGGCCGGCTTTATCGACGACGTGCAGGGCATAAGCTTGTTGGAAGAGGTTTTCCTCCATATTTTGAACAGCGTGAAAAAGAATTGCTCTTCACAGCTGAAGGTTTTGGGCTCGGATTTTGCAGTTCCGAAGGAAATCCCTCGTTTTACTTACACTGAAATACTCGAAGCGTTGGAGAAGAAAGGTTTTGTTGTCGGATGGGGCCAGGACATTCCGAAGGAAGCGGAAGCGCAATTGGAAAAGATTCTTGGCGTAGAGGCGTTCTTCACCACGCGCTGGCCCACGCTCTCACGCGCCTTTTATTCGATGCCGTTGCCTGAAAACCCTAAAATATGCAAGTCTTACGACTTGGTGTTCAAGGGCCTTGAAATCGCGAGCGGCGCGCAGAGGATTCACGACCCGGANNATGGATTCAAAGCAATTGTTTTTCCTTTTGATTTTCATTGCAGTTTTGCTGGAAGCGTTTGGCGATGTCTTAATAAAAAAATGGGCGGTCGGAGACAAAAATTTGTTCTTGATTGTTGGAGTAGCGATATATTTCATCGGCTCTATTTTTTGGATAGTTTCACTGAAGTATGAATTTCTTTCAAAAGCAATCTCGGTTTTTACGCTATTGAATTTGATTGTGGTAGTTCTCGCCGGAGTAGTTTTGTTCAAGGAAGAACTGACTTTTTTGAATAAACTCGGCATTGCTCTTGGCATGGTAAGCGTAGCTTTAATTGAATTCTATTGAGCTTAGTGCATGGCTCAGGAAAATACTGCAGCAGCCGCAAGGGCTTTGGCGATTGTCGATTTACCAAATTCGCCACTGCCAGCCTATCCGGCATGACTGTAGACTATTACTGGAATGGGACGAGTACTTCAAATTCCTGCACGGCTTCCAGAAGCTGCGCTGTTTTTATCCTGCTGAAGTTGAAAAGGTCCGATAATTGGTGAAAGTTGTAACCGCGCTTTACTTCTGACTTGTACTGCTCTTCGGTAAACCATCCATCGCGGGTTGCCTGGTCGTAATAAGTCGTTCCAGGAATGTAGAGTAGATTGCATAGCGAAAAGTCGTTGACGTGCTTGCGGAGTTCTCTAAAATTCTGCACGTCGTAGTAAAACTCTTGCGCAGTTTGACCAGGAAAGCAGTATATCGCATAGATGTCAACCTTCATTTGCCGTCCGCGGATTGCATCACAAAGGAGGGCTATTTTGCCGAAAGATATCCGCTTGAAGTCTATTTTCTTGTTGAAGCGCTGGACGAAGGTTTCGACCGCCAACGTCACCACGTTGAAGCCAGCGCTGGCGAGTAGCTGCACAAGCTCTTCGTCGAGCGAGCCGTCAGGTTTGAAGAAAATCCTCACGAAGAATGCGTTTGGATTGTTCAGCACTATTTCAGGATGTTGACGTCTATACTCAGCCACGAGCCGGAGGAACTTCCTGTCTTCTGGATGGACTCCAAACGTGTCAGACTGATTGTAGAAAACAGTTATGCCATATTCGCGGTGCAGCCGCCTCAAGTCTTCGAACATTCTTTGAGCTCCCATGTGCCTCACAGCCTTTCCGTCACGCCAAGTCGTTGCACAATAGTCGCACCCCATGGGGCACCCCCTAGAGCCGAAGAGCACGCAACTTTTCGTGAGTCCGTCCAGCACCTTGTACCGGTACGTTTTCGTACGCGCAGTAAACCGGTCGTCATACCTAAAACGGCCGTCTGGCAATAGTAGTACAATCTCGTAATCATAGGGCGGAAACGATTCGCTAAGCTTGAATACTCTCGGCGTTTGGACTATCTGACTTCCATTGCGGAAAAGTAGGTTTGGTATCGCTTGCAGATTTGGTCGCGCGTTTTCAAGTTCTGTAAGAAGGTCGAACAGCACGTGCTCGGCTTCACCCAGCACGACCACATCCACCGCTCCGCTGCCCATGAACCACTTCGGATGTGCGGTAGCAGCTATGCCACCGACAATAATGGGTATGCCGGGAAAGCGTTTTTTCAATTCCACGGCCAAGCCGTTCACGAGAAAATACTCCGAGGAAAACATGGCGGTGACGAGTATAACATTCGGCGCGAACGAAGTAAGTTTTTCAGCCACCGCTTCTCCTGAGAGGCCCGCACTAAATACGCCTGGAGTCAGTTCCACGAACTCCGTTGGCGCCTCAGCCACGGCGTCAATTAATAGGCGCTCATAACCCCTTTCTTTCAACAACCCCAAAACCAGTAAAGCCGGAACCGAAACGTTGGGTCGTGCTGTGGCGCCAGTCTTATCTAGGCCACCCGTTAAGCAATAAATTTTGTTCGGGGATATGAACGCTACGCGTTTGATTTTGTTCAATCTGCGAGAGTGCGCTATAGCTTCCGTGGATACCGGCAAACTTTCTTTGAGCTGTAACGGCGTTTCAGTCACCACCATAATTACATTTCTCTAGCGGAATAAATATTTGAGCTATTATTTCGCGTTCGCTATCCACCATCCATTGCATTACTCCCAAAAACTAGTGCAGGGGGAGGGATTTCCAGCCTCTTCTGAAAGGAAGAGGTTTAGAAAGGGGAAACCGTTGGTTTCCCCTTCTTTTGAACCCCCGAACCCCTAAGGGAACAGGCCCTGAACCTGTCGCGTTTTTCTGGCCGGCCCCTTTTTCCGTTTTGAAAGAGCGCGCAGTTTTCTTTTTGCGCGCCTGCTTTTTCTTTTTCCAAAAGAAAAAGCGGGCCCCGAAGCTGGAAGGATGGCCAGGCTACCCCACGACCCCACAGCAATAGCAAGAAAATTTGTTGGGCAAGATATTTATTCAGTTGTTTCTTTTTCAATTAAGGGGCGAACAGGCAAAAATGACGGAAAAACACCACCACTACGAGCAAAACTTGAAACAGCCGAGAATCGTAGGCATAAGCAAACACCAGAAAAGCCTTCTTGATTTCAACGAAAGCGGCCAGTACGTGCCGTACAGGCGCGAACAGCACAACGAGTTTTACCAACAAGCCCGCCTTCTCTTGACCGACCGCGAAGTTAAACTATTGATCCTATGGGCCATAATCGCGCCCTTGGCCGCATTAGCATACCTGATTTGGAGCAAGTACGAGCACTTGAGGATTCTCGCAATACTCTTGCTTGCAGTAAGCATCGTCCAATTCGTATTCCAATGGCAGGGAATGTACACTATTGCAACACGCTTTTTGAATCCGTGAGCAACTCAACAATTTAATTATTGCGCTTCCAAATAGTTTCAAGGGCCCATAGCTCAGCCTGGATAGAGCGCCTGCCTTCTAAGCCCGCCTTTCTTTTGTAAAAGAA
>DUGE01000065.1 GCA_013331595.1 Microcaldota archaeon
AAGCAGGAAAAACGCCGCAAAAGGGAGGATGGCGTAAGCGACGCTTTCGGAAAAAGCGCCACGAAGGAAAACGTCAGTAAAGTGGTAGGTAAAGAACGCGTAAAAAACGGCGGCGACCAGCGCGCCCTTGCCAGAAGAGAATTTTCTTGCAAGAAGAAAGGCGCCGAACAGCGAAGCTATCATCGACAGTGCGTAAACCAAGTGTACGGCCGTCGCAAATCCGCCAATGCCGAGCAAAACCGGAATTTGAACTAAGTAGTAGGCGAAAGGTGCGTAGAAGTTGAACAAAGGCGCGCCTTTGCCCGCAAACAAGTCTGGAGACCAGCGCGGGAAAAGGACGCCGTCCTTCAAGCAGGAGTTCAATTCGAACGCGCGCAGGGGAACTGAATGGAATTCGGCAGTAAAAACGTACATTCCCACCAAGAACGGCAGGGCTGCCGCAAACGAAGCCAAAGCCAGGAGCAAAAGCAACCCGTTTTTGCCGGAAAAAAATTCTTTTGCCGACAGTGCATTGGTTTTTCCGTGCATTCCTTGCTTGGCCACCGTTAATCACCGATTGGAAACTGCAACAAACTGGAACAACCCGCTGGAATCATGCGAAGTAGATTCAACAGCGGAGAAATAAAAAAACTGCCTTTCTCCCGACACCCTAGCCCAACGCATTACGCTTGCCGGAGGCCCGTTCAAAAAACTCTTTTGCCTTTTCCGTCCAAAACGCCAAAGCCAAAACCAGCAGCAAGGCAGCAATGGAGATCGCCCAGGACGCTTTTTCAACCGGAGTTTCCTCGAAATGCACGCGGGCATCGTGCTTGCCCGCATCCACCTGGAACATCACCATCCCCAACTCGTTTTCCTGCAGCGGCCGTTGAGTGCCGTCCACTTCCAAAACCCAGTTGGGGTAATAAAACAAGTTGAGCACCACCCAACTTTTTGCAGTGGCACTGATTGAAACTGAAGTCTCATAGCAAGACTGGCTTGCCGAAGCAAAACCGTTTTCCACGAACGGCCCGGTGAGAATTTCGCTCCAATTGGCTCCCGCAGGCGCATACTCGTTCTTATAGCTGAAATCGTTGTTCAAAAGCCTGATGGAATCGGCCGTGACAGTCGAATCGTAGTAAGAATTGGGCAAGTGGAAATACTCGAACGGGAGGATAAGCGCAATGGAAAAAACGGCCAGCGCAATGCAGGAAAGAATTACTGGCTTCCACCCGCGTTTTTCCATCAAGCTGGCTATGAGAGCGCTTGAAAACAACGCTATCAAAGGCAAAAGCCTCCACGAAAACTGCACGTTCTTCAGGAACTCGGGCCAGAACGGAAGGGAAAACGACGTGACGAAAAACAAGAGGGCCAGCACCAGCAAAGCTTCAAGCAAAAGCGTTCGCCTCGAGAAAAACAAGGCGAAAATCAGGCCCGCCAAAACTGCCAGCATGTAAAAAAGCCCAGTTTGCACGGACTTCCTGTCCTGGCTCACCGAGAAACCGTTGATTTCAATGAACTTGGCGGTTGCAACCACGCCATTCCACGCGTCATGCGTCAACTGGGAAGGCACTGGAGGAATGCTGGTGAAATCCTGAAGCTGCATGAAACTCGTGAAGCCCAAATCCGTCCGTTCAAGCGAAACATAATCCCGTTCAGCCAAGGCAGGAACCCAAAACACCGCGCTCAAGCCCAAACCCAGAAGCACGCTAACGACAAAAACTTTTTTCTTGCCCTCAAGAACCGCCTTGGCGCAAACGTAGGGAATGAAAACAACGGCAAACAACAACGACAGCGGAGAATGCGCCAACACAAGCAAAGCTAAAGCCACTGCTGCAGCAGCAAGCCTGCGGCCATCCAGCGCCTCAAGCAGGAAAAACGCCGCAAAAGGCATTATCGCATAGGCAACGGATTCTGAAAAAACGCCCCTCACGAAAACGTCCGTAAGGTGGTATGGAAAATAGGCGTAGAAAACGGACGCAAGGAACGCGCCTTTGGTTGAAGCAAACTTCCTAGCGAAAAAAAAAGCGCCCAAGGCTGAAACGAGTATTGATAGCGCGTATATCAAGTGGACGCTTGAAGCAAGCCCCTGGCCGAGCAAAACCGGCAATTGCACGAGATAGTAAGCGAAAGGCGCGTAGAAATTGAAAAGCGGCGCGCCTTTGCCCGCAAACAAGTCTGGAGACCAGCGCGGGAAAAGAATTCCATCCTTCAGGCAAGTGTTCAATTCAAAAGAGCGCAGGGAAACCGAATGGAATTCGCCGTTAAAAACATAGTTTCCGGTAAGGAAAGGGAGGGCCGCAGGAAGGGCAGCCAAAACCACTAGCAAAAGCACTTTCCGCTCGCCGGAAAAAATTTTTTCGGCAAACCAGCCGGCGGTTTTCACGCCCACCTTTTTTTCAGCCAAATAAAAAACCCAACACTGTTTCAGTTGGGAAAAATAAAAACGCGCCGATTGGAATGCCCGCTGCCCGAACGGCAAGTGCAACTTCTTCCTCGACTGCACCGACGCCTAGGCCGATTGCATAAAGCTTAATTCCATCACCGTAAGATTAGCTTATGGAAAAAAAGCCGTTGCGAATCGCGTTTGCCTGCGACTACGGCGAGCAAAGCGTGCTAGCTGCCCACCATCTTAGAAAAATACTTGAACAGTCAGGAGCAACGCACATTAAAGTAGGCCATATTGGACTTTTGAGAAGAGAACTCGAAATAAGCTTCAGCAACAGAAGAACGCCCGGGAAACTTTTGAAGCACATCAGAGACTTCGATTTGGTGTTGGTTTTAAGGCCAAAATCAATACCGAAGGCAAATTGGTTTAGGAAAATTTTCCAAAGGAAAACAATGGAAGCGCTGGATGAAAAGTTAATCCATCCTTCGGAATGGGCAACGCCGTTTGAAGCCGAAATTGAAAGTGAACCGAGCGAAAGCCCCGACGAGGTTGACGAATTCCCGGCAAGATGCGCTTTTGAATACCTGAAAAGCAAGGGGCACGTTTAAGCGAATTTCAATTTGGAAGCTTTCAATGCTTCTATTGCAGGCAAAGGCTCTCCCTGGAGCATTGCCAACAGGGCTCCGCCGGCAATGGAAATGTGCCCTATCTTCTTGGGATTAACTCCAACTTTCTCTAACGCTNNACGCGGAAGCCCTCGTCGTCCTTGAAAGCAAAATCAACTGGAACCTCGATTTTCGAGCCGTAGATTTTCATGAGATTTTCAACTTCCGGCAAAAACGAATCGAATTTCTTTTCCCTAAGCCACTTGCGCTTTGAACCCAAGTCAGCGCCTTTTGCAATGAGGCAAAGCTCGCCAATCACGCCGCTAGTGAGAATGTGGTCGACGGTGTTTCCGGCAAGGGCGTATTTCATGAGCTTGAAAACGTCGTCCGGCTTCGCGCCGCCCAAGACGTAAACGCTCGGCCGCTTGAAGTCCTTCAAAACTTTCGCGATTGAAGTGTACTCCCGTTCCATCACCCTGCCGGCGTAAGAGGGAAGGACGGCCGGAAAGCCAATCAGGCTCGCCTGCTCGCGGTGGGCTGCGCTGAAAGCATCATTAACGAAAACGTCGCACAGTGGCGCAAGGGTGCGCACGAAAAGGGTTTTTTCAAAACCTTCGGCCACGCCCTCCTCTGCCAAAAACCGCACGTTTTCCAACAGCAGAATTTTTCCGGGGGAGAGCTTGCGGATTTCTTTCTGCGCATTCACGCCTAGAATGTCGCTGATGTACTTGACTTTCTTGCGCAAGTGTTTCGACAAAATTTCCGCATGCTGCTTGAGGGTGGTGAAATCCTCATCGCCGGCACGGCCCTGGTGGGCGAGAACGACCACTTTGGCTTTCTTGCGCGCCAACTCCCTTATTGTTACAGCATGCGCCTCAAACCGTTCCGAATCCTCGATTTTGCCGGTTGAAGGGTTGAATGGAGCATTGACGTCAACGCGAACTAAAACAGTTTTTCCTTCGCACTGCAAATCGTCAAGCGTGAGGAATTCTTTAGGCACAGTTTCTGTTTCAGGCGTAAGCTGAGGCTCTTCGACCTCGCCTTGAATTTTGGGTTTGGTTTGAGGCTGTTCCATTAAACCACGGGAAAGTTAAGGTAGATTGAAAGAAGGAGGGATTAAGGCTTAAAAAGCATTTCAAAAGCCGCCGATACCCAAACGCCTTTTTCGCCGGTCAACAATCCGCCCAATATCACTCATGCGGGTTGTGTTCAACCACCATTTGACTTCTCGCCCGGTTGGAGCGCAAGCCAAAATGCCTTGTTTTCTCAATTTTTCCGCTATGTTCTTCACGGTTTTTATCCCAAGGTGTGAAGGAAAGCCGCTTTTCATGAGCTTGGGTTCAGACAAATGCCCTTTGCCCCAACAGCCGGCCCTAAATAAAGTCCAGATTAGTGTTTCTTCTATTATTTCCTCTGAATGCTCTTGAACCACTTGCAAGAATCAAGGAGGCCGCGCAATATAATTTTAGCGTTAACCGAAAAACAGCGCCAGCCCATGGAAAGCATAGTATAATTACTATACTATCAAAGCATAGTTTTTATAAATCGAGCTGCATAGGTTGTTTGGTGGATGGAATGAACGAAAGCATTTTCCTGCGGGTTTTTGGAGACGCGCCTTACTTGCGGGTCCTTGACTTTTTCTTGAATTACCCGGACTTCGATTACTCGAAAACGCACGTGGCGCGCGAAGCGGGAGTCTCTAGAATAACAATTGAAGGAATTTGGAGCAAGCTGGTGAAGGAAAAAATCCTGGTGGGCACGAGAGAATTGGGGCGGGCGCGGCTTTTCAAGCTCAACAGGGGAAACCAGCTTGTTGAAAAGCTCTTGAAAATTGACTACGAACTTTCCACTACAGACGCAAAAAGCCTGAGTGAGAGAAAGCTGGCGTTAGTCAAAGCGTGAATTAAAAAAACAGGCGGTTATTTTCTAGAATTTGCTGCGATTTAAGCAACCTTGCCTAACGGCATGGACAGCAAATTCGGAAGCGCACGCAAGTGGTTTGCCCTTTCAAGAGAACGCTTGAGCAGGTTTGCTGCCAGCTCGGGGGTTATAACGATAATTTTTCCCCTTTGCATAACGCCAAAACGCCCTGCAGGCTTGGGATAACGGGTTGCAACGACAGCCAATCCCCGCCGTATTTGCCCTTCCTTAAGGCCTTTCAATGCAGCGCGCCTTTGAAAATCCCACAGGGATACGAAATTCTGTTCTCGCCTTGCCCGCACGAAATCTTCAGTTATTCTCCTGCTGGATTCGGCTTCCCTCCGTTGGCTGGCTGCTTGCTGTGCTGCAACAAGAATCCGAACGTTTCCCTCCCGGGCAGCGGCCTTGGCAGTCTCTTCAAGCTCATTGCGTTCAAGAAAACTTTCCCTTGCGTCCATTTCCCGCAATTCTTGTGAAGAAAGGCGCCTGGCGCGCATGCCCATTACTTCCCTTGCAGTGCTCTCTTCCCGAAACCGCTCTTCCCTAATCGCCAGCTGCCTTAATTCCCTTCTTTTGAAAGCGCCAGCTTCACGCTCGCGTTCCCTTGCAAGTTGCTGCCGGCCGAATTGAAGAAAATTCGCCATGTTCGTTCCACCTCTTACTTCAGCATCATTTGGGTGCATTCGACGAGGCGCATGCTGAAGCCCCACTCGTTGTCGTACCACGAGAAAGTGCTGCACAAGTTCCCCATGCAGTTGGTGAGCTGCGAGTCGAAAATGCTGGAGTGCGGGTTGCCGACAATGTCCGTGAGCACAATGGGGTCGGTTTCGTACTTCAAGATGCCTTTCATGCGGCCTTTCTTTCCATCTGCGTATTCCTTCATTACCGCATTAACTTCTTCCTTTGATGCGGGCCTGTTGAGCACGGCCACAACGTTGTTGATGCTGCCGTCGGGCGTGGGCACGCGCAAGGCAATGCCGTCCATCTTGCCTTTCAGCGAGGGAATAACTTCGCCAATTGCTTTCGCAGCGCCGGTTGAAGTTGGGATGATATTCGTTGCGGCGTTGCGCGCGCGGCGCAAGTCCTTGTGCGGAAAGTCCAAAAGCTTCTGGTCGTTCGTGTAAGAGTGCGCTGTTGACATGAACGCCTTGTCGATGCCGAATTCCTTTTCAAGAATGTACGCGATTGGCGCAAGGCAGTTTGTGGTGCACGAGGCCATTGAAACGACGTTGTGCTTTGCCTTGTCGTAGGTGTCGTCGTTCACTCCCATTACGAGCGTAGCCTGGCAAGTGCCGGGTGCGCTGAGAATCACTTTTTTCGCGCCCGCCTGCAAGTGCCCTTCGGCACCGCTTTTGGTGAAAAACCCTGTTGATTCGACAACCAGGTCGACGCCCATGTCTTTCCACGGGAGCTTGAAAGGCTCTTTCTCGCTCAAGACCTGGATTTCGTGCCCGCCGGCGAAAATCATTTTCTCGCTTGCAGTAACCTGCTCGGGAAAAATCCCGTGCACCGAATCGTACTTGAGCAGATGGCCGAGGGTTGCGGAATCAGTAAGGTCGTTCACTGCAACGACCTCGTGGTTCTTGAAAAAAACCGGGTTTTTGAACGCGGCACGCAGGAAAAGCCTGCCTATGCGCCCGAATCCGTTAATCGCAATTTTTTTCATTGTACAACCCACCCCTCAAAAAACAAAAGCAACAGAATGTTGGAGGCAGGGAAAGTTTTTAAGAGTTGCCCGAAGCCAACCGGTATTGTCAACCCCGGCATTGGCGGGATAACGGAAAAAGCATTACGCTTTCGAAGGCCGCGGGGTTTAAAGCATTTCAACGCCGGCGATTCCCTTGAAGTCCTTGTCGCCGGTAACGAGAATTGCGTTGTTTGCTTGGGCTGTAGCCAGGGTTAATGCATCTATTGCGTGCAGTTTTAGGTTGACCTTGTTTTCTGAAGCTTTTAAGGCCACGCCTTCGTTTATTTCAACCAAACGCGCTTTTTCCTTTATGAAAGCCAAGCTCGTTTTTGCTTTGGCTTCCCCTGCAGCTCCAGTAATCCTATATAAAACCTCAAAAACGTTAACCCAGCTGGTTAAAACTTCAGAAGCCCTCTCGGCCTTTTCAACTGCTTTAAGTCCCTTTGGCCCTTTCGAAAGAATCTCCAACCAAGCCCACGAGTCAAAAAACAAGACGCCGTTCATTCCCATTCCTCATGATGTTCTTTCTCGAATTTTTTCATGTCAATTCCCTTTACGAAGCCTAAAGCCTCTCTCCAAGTCATTACTGGAATCAAGCGAATTTCCTTGTTCTCCTCCCTGACCGCAAACTTTTTCGAGGAAAAATGCCTCCGCAGGAAAGCTGGAATCAGTATCCTGCCAAACTTGTCCATCGTAACTATCTCACCAGCCATAAAACCACCAAAATAAGGTAGGTTTACCAGTTTTTAAATATTATGGTAGAAAATCTAAAAACTGGGAAACTGCCTGAAGGCTCCTGGGGCTTTAGATGGAAAAAATCACTTGAACGGCAGGGGCAGGGTGCCGCCGACAAGAAAGTCGAACTGCACGGCCATGAACACCAGGTAGAGGAAAAGCAAGGCAATGCCCTGCTGTTTCGAAAGGCGTTTTTTCGAGTAGGTGAAGAAAAAAACAAGGATGAATGAAATGAACATGAACAAATAGCCGACTATGGCCTGCCTGAAGTCAATGAACACTCCCGAAAAGCCGGTGAAGAGTGCGGCTACGCCCAGCACAAGCGNNCCGTCAATTCAGTAATGAACCCGCCGATAATGTCGCCCCAAATCACTTCCTCTTCCTTTGCCTTCAAGGCCGCAAGCTCAAGCACCAGCTGGGGCAAGGTCACGCCCAATGCGATTATGGAAAAGCCTATGAGTATTGGCGGGAGGCCGGCCTGGGTGGAAAAGACTTCGGCGTTCTTCACAACGAACTCCGCGGCAACGATCATGACTGCAATGAAAACAACAAGTTTGGCCGCTTCAATCCCAAGCGCCTTTTTAGAGCGGTAGAAATTAGGCCTGGTTGAAGCCTGGTCGCCCAGCTGGAGTTCAAGCTGCACTCCGGAATCCCGGGGTTTTTTCAGCTGGATTTCCTGGGTGTATATCGTATAGACATACATTAGGTAAACGGTGATGAGCAAAATGCCGTCTATGGCCGAAAGCCTGCCGTCTATGAGCAGGAAAAGGGGGATCATGAGGACGAAAAAAATCCACCCGAAGTTTTCAAGCACCGTGCTTTCCCGAACGCGGAAATCCCCCTTGATGATGGCAACAATCCCAAGCATTACGGTAAGAATCAGGATGTTCGAACCGATGATCATGCCTAAAACCATTTGCGTCTGGCCTTGGGCCATTGAGACTGAAGACACTATCATGTCCGGCAGGGAAGTGCCGAAACCCAGGATGATGAAGGCAAGGAGGAATTTGGGAATGCGGAAAATGTAGGAAATGTCGCTGAGGATGCCCACGACTCGCGAGGAAGAGTAGGCTATGGCCGCAAGGCCTGCAACAATGAACGCAAATTCTTCCAGCATTTTCCACTAACCATTCCNNGGTAATTAAAAAAGCAACTGCGTTCTGATACTACCGGATATTCGCTCGATATTTTGGGGTTTAAAGTTGAAAGCCATGAACGGCAATTCAAGCGAACTCAAAGTCAAGGAATTCCACTCCCTAAGCGCAAAGCAGGTTTTGCAGGAAACAAAGTCAAGCGAAAACGGCTTGAGCGACGGCGAGGCAGAAAAGCGTTTTTTGCTTTACGGCCCGAACGAACTGCAGAAAGAGAAAAAGAAGACTCTTTTGGAATTGTTCCTGGAACAGTTCAAAAACTTTTTGATAATACTCCTGCTGGCCGCCACCGCAATCTCGATTGCAATAGGGGAGTTGTTGGACGCGGCAGCAATGTTTTCGGTAATAATGCTGTCCGCAGTGCTGGGTTTCGTCCAGGAATACCGAGCGGAGAAAGCCATGGAGGCGCTGCAAAAGATTTCCGCACCCATAGCAAAAGTCATTAGGGGAGGCGTTGAAAAAAAGATTCCCGCCCGCAAACTCGTTCCCGGAGATTTAATTTGGCTGGAAGCGGGAGACATCGTTCCTGCCGACTCCAGGGTTTTGGAAGAATCAAGCTTTCAGATCGATGAGGCCATGCTGACCGGAGAGTCAGTTCCGTCCGCGAAGTTCGTCAAACCCCTGGCCGCGGAAACTTCGGTCGCAGACCAGGAAAACATGGCGTTTGCGGGAACGGTGGTGACTTACGGAAGGGGAAAATCGGTGGTCACAACAACGGGGATGAACACTGAATTCGGCAAGATAGCTTTCTCAATACAGCAAACCAGCGAAACCAAAACCCCGCTGCAAGTGAAATTTGAGGAAATGGCGAGGCAAATCGGCTATGCGGTATTGTTGCTGGTGGGAATTGTTTTCGCCAGCGGCCTATTGCAGGGGAGTTTGGACCTGCCGAAAATGCTTATTTTTTCCTTGAGCCTGGCAGTCGCTGCAGTTCCCAGCTCCCTGCCCGCCATAGTGACCATAAGCCTTGCAATGGGCGCGAGGGAATTGGCAAAGAAGAAGATGATTATCCGCAAGCTTCCAGCCACGGAGAGCCTCGGAGGCGTTACGGTAATTTGTTCCGACAAGACCGGCACGATTACGAAAAACGAAATGACTGCAACAAAAATTTATTTCGACAAACGCGAGTTTCAAATCACGGGCGCAGGCTACGAGCCTGAGGGAAAATTTTTGGATTCGAAAGGACGCCCTGCAAGAACCGATGAACTTGAACTGTTTTTGCAAATCGGGCTTTTGTGCAACAACGCCAAGCTCAACCTGCAAGAGAGCAGGTGGACCGTGGCAGGAGACCCGACTGAAGGGGCGCTGGTAGTTGCAGCGAGGAAGGCGGGTTTGACCATTGAGGGCTCGCTCGAAAAATATTCCGTCGAAAAAGAATTCCCCTTCGACTCCGAACGGAAAAGAATGACGGTCGTGGTGAAAGAAAAAACTTCAGGCAAGAGGCTTGCATTCGTGAAGGGGGCCCCCGACATTTTGTTGAAACTGTGCGATAGGATTTTCGAACAGGGGAAAATCAGAAAATTGACCAGTGGGGACGCGGAAAAGATTTTGGGCGCGGTCGATTCCTTCTCCGAAAACGCCTTGCGCGTGCTTGGGATTGCGTTCAACGACAAGGTTGGAGAAAAGGCCACCATCGAAAACGCCGAGAAAAACCTGGTTTTCGTGGGCTTGGCGGGGATGAACGACCCGCCGCGCGACGAGGTTTTCGACGCGATTGAAAAAACTCGCGAAGCCGGAATAAAGGTGATAATAATCACCGGCGACTATGCTCTCACGACCAAGGCGGTTGCGAAGAAAATAGGGTTGTTCAAAGAGGGGGACCTGATTTTGACTGGCGAGGAAATGGACGGGCTGAGTGATGAAGAGCTGGCTGGAAAAATCGACAGGATAACGATTTTTGCGCGAGCGCTTCCAATTCAAAAGCTGAGAATCGTCGAAGCGTTAAAGAAGAAGGGGCACGTGGTTGCAATGACGGGCGACGGGGTGNNCGACGGGGTGAACGACGCGCCGGCTTTGAAGAAGGCGGACATCGGAATTTCCATGGGAATAGCCGGAACAGACGTTGCGAGGGAGGTTTCCAAAGCAACGCTGGCGGACGACAACTTCTCGACCATCGTAAACGCAATCGGAGAGGGGAGAAACGCTTACGATAAAATAGTGAAGTCAGCACGGTATTTGCTTTCCTGCAACACCGGAGAAATAGCGATAGTATTCATTTCAATAATGCTCAGCTTTCCGCTGCCTTTGATTCCAATTCAAATCCTCATGATGAATTTACTTACGGACGGCTTGCCAGCATTGGGGTTGGGTCTTGAGAAAGCGGAAGAACTGGTGATGAAACGCAAACCGAGAAGCCCGACTGAAAAGCCGTTAACCCGCCCTTTGATAACGGGCATAGTCTTGTTCGGGCTGATAATGGGAATCGGCAGTTTTTGGATTTACGCCAGTTACTTGGATGAGGGGTTGAAAAAAGCGCAAACAGTGGCGTTCACCACGCTAGTGATGTTTCAAATGTTCGCAGCAGCCGGAAGCAGGTCGCTCTATCCGTTCCACAGGCTTAATCTTCTCACCAACAAATGGTTGTCTTTAGGGATACTCTCTTCAATCGTGCTTCAATTGCTTTTCATTTACTGGGCGCCCTTACAGCAGGTTTTCGGAACAGTTGCCCTAGGCTGGTGGGATTGGGGCAAAATACTTGCAGTGTCAAGCATGGGCTTCGTCCTGATGGAAACAAGCAAATTTTTGCTTTACGACCCCAGAAAGAAGGTTTAAGGAGATTGAACTCGGGAAAAAACGGCAAAACCTGCGTTTTAAAAGAACTTTTAAACCAGCAAAGCGAAAGTTCTTTTGAACAACTCACAATAACCACGGAGGCACTTGGAATGAAAACAGTAAAAGAAGTAATGCGCAAGAACATTCCGTTCGTCTCGCCCGACGACCCGCTGAAAAAAATCACGAAAATCATGCGCGACAACAACATGTGGGGCCTGCCAGTGGTTGAAAAAGGGAAAATAGAGGGCATAATCACCGACGGTGATATGCTCAACCTGTTCTACTTGAACGTTTCAGCCTACAGCTACGAGGAAAGCACCGGCCGGGGCGAGGAAACGGAAAAATTCCTGGAGCGCGTCGAGGAATTCAAAAACCTCAAGGTTCGCGACGTCATGACCATGCACCCGCGAACCGTCAGCGAGAAAGCCGGGGTGGACGAGGCCGCGGCCATGCTCAAACGCTTTAAAATCAAGAGGCTGATTGCCGTGGACGAGAGGGGAAACCCCGTCGGCATGGTGGAAAGGCTGAACGTCGTCGACAGCATCCTGAGCGAGTGAAAAAACACACGTGCAATTTCAGCTAGCGTGAAAATTCCAACGCCGTTTCCCCAAATTGGAACGCACGCTTTTCATGAAGCTATTCCAGTTTCCGTGGCCAAAATAATTAGCCTCGGCAATCAAAGCATGCACGTGTTTAAATCTTTCACCTGAAGCCCACCGGCTCCCATTGGATATTGAATTTGAAGCTACTCTCCCCCTGACGAAATGGGCCAAAGAAGCAAGGCGCCCATTTTCCGCCTCAAATTTTTGCTTTTCCTTTTCATAAGCTCCGGGTTTAATACCAAAAAGCACATCAATGGGAATGCCTTTTGATTCGAGAATAAGGCCAATGGGATGGCGGACGAGATTGTCCATAATAATTTGCCGTATCCGCTCGCGCACCAGGGGCTTTCTTCCTGAAGGCGAAGTCTTTAACCTAATTTCATCGTAAGTTGCGCCATCCATCCTGGCCAAAAGAATTTTTGCCGCCCGGCGGTCCGCCGAATGAAGCGTAATCAATTCCTTCAGGTTTTCAAGCTTGCGCCGCCTTAGTTGAAGTTTTCTTTTTTCAAGCATCGCAGCCTCGCCTTCAATAAACTCTTGCTCGGGATTCAAGGAAGACGAAGCCAAAATATCTGTTAAGGGGCGCGGAGTGCCGGACCGGTCGAGCCCTTTGGCATTCAACGGCAATTTGAAAACCGGGGGTTTCGGGGACCCCAAAAACTCAGCGTTCGCATCCGGTATTCTTTTCTTGATTTCCTCCGCAGTTAGAACTAATCCTTTAGCGCGCATTTCATGCTTTAATTTGGCTATTTCACGCATGGTTTTTCGGACTGCGAGAGGAACATGTACGGTTGCAACGTCAAAATTCAAAAAGTGCAGTATCGATTGCCTAATCCACCACGGCGCGTAAGTTGCAAAAGAAGTGCCTCTCGCAAGGTCATATTTTTGGATTGCAATCCTCAACCCGAGATAGCCTTCACCAACCATATCGCCTAGATCTACAGACGGATATTTCTTCGAAAACTTTCGTGCAAGACCCCATACGAGGCCCATATTGACTTCGGATATTCTGCTTTCGATCTGCAACAATTCTTCTGGCGTTTGGGCAACCGAATGCAATCCAAACAGTCGGCTATTCTTGCCCCGGTAAGATTCTGCCATGAAAAACCAGCAATAATCAATTGTAAGCGAAGCAATTAAAATTACTGCCCAGCCCATGCAACCGCTTCAAGGGGCCATTCCAAAAAAAAAGGGCAGAAACGCAGCCGAAAGAGAACAAGATAAAAACATGCACCCGCCGCCCACGAAAAGAATTTAAACTCACAATTCGAAAAAAGATTCTAATTA
>DUGE01000068.1 GCA_013331595.1 Microcaldota archaeon
GACCGTCGACCGCCTGATTGATGCTTTGAACGGAAACCGCAAGTACACTCCTTCCCTTGCAGTAATAAACAAAATCGACATGGCTTCGAAGGAAGAGCTGAAGAAAATCGACCCTTCAATCATGAAAATCTCGGCTGAAAAGCGCGTTGGCATTGAAGAGTTGAAGGAAGCGATTTACAAGAAACTGAACTTAATGCGCATTTTCACGCGAACCAAGTTCAACAAGGCTGACATGGACGCGCCGCTCATGATGCGCTCGAACGCAAGCATCGCCGACTTGTGCGATGTCGTACACAGGGAATTGCGCTCGTTGTTCAAATTCGCGGAAGTGTGGGGCAAATCGGCAAAACACCCCGGCCAGAAAGTCGGGCTGACGCACAAACTCCAAGACAACGACATCGTGTTGATTCATAAGAAATAGGGGGACCTTGAAGGAAAAAGCGCCGAAGGCTGACGCGTAGTTTAAATGTTTTAGCATGAGGTTTAACCCTTGGATGACTAATTATTTAATGCATGATAGATTGAATCGAGAAAAAAGTTGCTGCAAGGGCAATCCGGTTGGAAGCCATGGGATTCTTCGAATGGTTGGGCAAAGCGCTTAAGCAGTCGGGACGCGACGTGAGAATGCCGCAGCAAGAAAAAAGCTCTTTGAGCGTGAAACGAACGTTTGATGTTGAAGAATTGGAAAGAGAGCTTGCACTTGCGAAAAAGCGAGAGCTCGACGTTTCAGAAAAAGCAAGAGCGGCATTGAATGAAGCAGGCCATCAACTCGAACGGCTAAGGTCGCTCGTTAAAAAACTGGAGGCAAGCAGCGTCGGCAAGGACGTGAATTATGCCAAGATAGGCGAATCAATGAGAAAACAATTTGCCGAAAGAATGCTCTTGCTCTTCGATTCGCTGGAAACGCCAAAGCAGTTGGAATACCATCCGCTTGTAGGATACCATTCGCGTCTCCTGAAGTTTTTAGCGGCTGCAACGAAAAACGTGAGCGACAACCGCTACATATTCCATTTTTTCAGCGGCGACATGAAGTCTTTTGCATCCATAATGAAGGCTCTCGGCGCGGAGGCGGACGAGTTAGAAAACGCTTTGCGGGAAAAAGCCGGCAAAGCAAAAACTTTCGCGGAAATCGAAGCCGGCCTGAAGGCCGTGAAGGAAAATCAGGCTACGCAAGCCGAGTTTGGAAAACTTTTGGGCGAAGAAACCAACGCCTTGCGCGAAAGCGAAAAAGCCATAGAAAAAGGAAAAAGCCAGCCGCTTGACGCAGATGCCGAGTTGGGCGAAGCGAGAGTGGCGGAAGAAAGGCTAGCTGCAAAACAATTGGAAGCAAGGTCGAAAATCGCCGGCGCATTCGGCCCGTTGAAGAGGCTACTGCAAAAATATGCGCACGCCGCCGCGGTCAAAAGCGAGAAAACACTGGCTAAAAAATACGCCGAGAATCCCGTAAAGGCGTTTTTAGAATCCAGGGATGCAGGCGAATGCAAAACGCTTCTTTCCCGCCTGCAAGAATTTGCGGCAAAAGAAGGCGAAGGCGCTACGCACGCGGGAAATTTTCTTCATCTTGAATCCCCTCTTGCAAGCGCGCTCGAGGAATATTCGATTCTTGAAGAACAACTGGGCAAGGCGAGTGAAAAGCAGCGAGAGTTGCAAGCAAGAAAAACGGGAGAGGATGCAAGAAAGGAAGAAAGAAAGCGCCTGCTGGAAAACATCGAACGCCTTAAGACGAGGGTTGCTGGGGAAAAAGCAAAGCAGGATAAGCTTCTCTCGGAAATCGAGGGGAAAACAAGCGGGCTGTTGCACGCTGAAGTGAAGATAATATAGGCGTGCTTACTGACCGCTATAGAAGACTGGAAGGACTCTAGGTAAAATACCTTTAACAGCGGGAGAACTTTCATTGAAAGTCCGAAGCGCCCTGCGCAAACGCACTTGAAAGAATCTAAAGCTCCTGCAACAAAAACATGGCACAATACTATCAGCAGCAACTAAAACAAAAACCTCTAAAACGCGAAGCCCACTATAAATAACATGGTTAAAATAGGGGTTATTGGCGGTTCGGGCTTGGAAACAAGGCTCGGCGGCCGGAACAGCATTGAAAAAAATGTTGAAACGCCTTACGGAAAACCACAGTCTCCATTGGCAGCCGGGAAAATAGGCGGTGTTGAAATTGTTTTTCTCGCCAGGCACGGGAAAACGCATTCCGCATCCCCTTCGGACGTCAATTACCTGGCGAACGTCAGCGCCTTGAAGCAGGAAGGATGCACTCACATCATTTCAGCCACTGCCTGCGGAAGCCTCAGGGAGGAAATAAAGCCGGGCGACTTCGTTTTTCCAGGCCAGTTCATAGACTTTACCAAACGGAGGAAAACGACTTTCTTCGAAAAACCGGTTCACACCCCAATGTCCCTGCCTTTCTGCAAGCCGCTAAGCGAAACTCTCGCAAGAACGGCGGATTCGCTCGAAATGCCAAACCACACGGGCAAGACAATAGTGACTGTCGAAGGCCCGCGCTTTTCAACCAAGGCCGAAAGCGCCATGTTCCGCCTGCTCGGCGCTGATGTGATAAACATGACTACGGTTCCCGAAGTTGTTTTGGCGCGCGAGTTGAAAATGCATTACTCGGCAGTTGCCATGGCCACGGACTACGACTGCTGGANNGGCCACGGACTATAACTGCTGGAAGGACTCCGAAGAGCCCGTGACTTTTGAAATGATCTTAAAGCGCATGGAAGCCAACGGCGACAAGCTCGAAAAGCTTTTGAACGCAGCAATCCCCCAAATTCGCGGCTACGGCTGCGAATACCTCAAGTGAAAAGCACATGGATTCAATCAAGAAAAAAATAAGGACCATACCCGACTGGCCCAAGAAAGGCGTCATGTTCCGCGACATTACGACGCTTTTGCTTGACGCGCAAGGGTTGAAGGAAGTCGTCGAGGAATTCAAAAAACGCTATGAAAACGCGGGCATAGGCAAGGTGGTCGGAGTGGAATCCCGCGGGTTTATTACGGGCGCGCTTCTCGCCCACACGCTTGGCGTTGGCTTCGTGCCCATCAGGAAAAAAGGCAAGCTTCCAGCTGCAACTACTAAAATAGACTACGAGCTCGAGTACGGCAGGGATTCCATGGAAGTCCATTCCGACGCCATCAAGGAAGGCGACCGTATTTTGCTTACCGACGATTTGATTGCAACCGGCGGGACTGCCGAAGCGGCCTGCAAGCTGGTTGAAAAGCTCGGAGGGAAAATCGTCGAGTGCGCGTTCATCATTTCCCTGCCTGAATTGGGCGGCGCAAGAAAACTAGAGCGCCAAGGCTACAAGGTGTTCAGCCTCGTGGAATTCAAAGGCGAGTAAACCCTTTCCCGAAAAGAATACGGAAGCACCCTGGACAGAAGAGGAGTTAAGAATCATTGGGCGCTAAAAAAACACTCTGCCTGCAGCTATCAAGTAAAGAACGGCCAGCTTGTCACCACTATTCCAGAGCCTTCGAAGACATCAGTTCCGATAGTCACTTTGATTCTGCCTGCTGTCGGGTCGTTGGGGTTTTGGGTAGCCTCCACTTCAACTGGCCCGGTTATTGAAGAAGCGCCTCCCGTGGTTTTTACTGTGAACGTCAAGGTTCCCTCCAGCGGGTTGAACAAGCCTGTTTGAGCGGTCTTCCAGTGCACTTTCTCATCAGACAAAGTCAGGCTTCCCCGTCCTTTGAGCCAAACGTTCCAAAACACGTCGCTCATGAATACGAAAGTTCCCCCGCCGCTAACATCAAGGGTTTCTCCCCCGCTGCTATTGAGGCCAGTCGCGGAAAAACTGAAGGTCTGAGTGGGCATCCAATTGGATCTGCCTACGATAGCCGCGGTCAACGCCGTCGCTGCGTTATTCGAGTTGACTAGCACGACCGCCAAAGCCGCCAAAAGCCCGATTGTCAGCACTACGGCTAAAACCAAGTACGCCTTTTTTTCTTCCATGCCCCTCGCCCCCTTCACGCAGCCATCAGCTTTTTCCAGCTCTTAAGCGTTCCGACGGGCGGCAGTCCGTCATTATTTTTTGATTTCTAAATCCTGTTTCAATTCAATTTGGGCGGGCGTGCAAATCAATGACTTTTTCCACCGCCTTCGACTTCACGCCTATCACCGAAACGCTGTCGGAACGAATATTCACGGAATAAATCTTGCTGTAGTCATCGTTTGCAAACACGTAACTCGGAAAATACCCTTTCAAGGGAATGACTTGCGGCAGGAACCGGTTGTCATTCAAGTCGTAAATGCTGATGAAACTCCGGTCGAGATGGGCGATGTAGAGGTAATTTTCCCGGGGATGGTAGACCAAACCAATCGCATTGATGTAGGTGAGGAAGTACCAGGGCTGGCCTTTGAAACCAATGGCTTCCGCCACGTCCTTTAAATAAATTATTTTTTCAATCGTGTCCGTGTCTGTATCTATCGCCAAGACTACGTGGGTAGCCCCCACGAAAAGCGTACGCGAGTTGGGGTCGTAGGCAAAAGCGTAGTTGGGCAGGGCAGCGAAGCCCAACGAGCCTTGTTCGGCAAAGGTGATTGTTTTTTGGACTGTGTAGTCGTCGGTGCCAATCACTTGAACAACTACGGCGCCGTTTTGCATCCCGCCTAGGGCATACAATTTTGAGCCGTCAGGCAGTTCGAACGGCCTTTGAAAGCCTCCGCCCTCGAGCTTAAAGCGCGCTTTCACTTGGAAGTTTTCGGCATCGATCGCCAGGAAAACGTTCGGTTGGTATTCAGTTCTACCTCGTTCTTGCGCGATTGAATACAACACCTTCTGGTCGCGGGAAAGGACAAGATTCCAGACCGGCGGAGTATCCGGGGAAAGCGCGTGGGTTGCGAGGAGACGCATGCCTTGCGAGTCTACTTCCAGTATTGACTCTCCTTGGGCGATAAGTAGTCTCCCAGCGTTATTGACCGCCACATCGTACGAGTTGGCGTCGGCGCGAATCGCGGGAAATGTGACCACGCTTTTTATTGTCGCCTTGTCGGTATCAAGCTCGAATGCGTTCGCGCCTTGATGAATGAGAATGTAGCCTGTAGCTTGCTTCGGTCGCTTGACGAAGAAATGCGGCCGGAAGCTTTCCTCGTTAAGGACAAGCACGTCTGCGAGGGCGCGAGTATCAACGTTTGCCTTGATGAAGGCATTGCCGTCAGTGCTGGTTGCATAAAGAATATCGGGGTTTGCAGGGTCCATGTGCAAGTCATTAATCTGCGTGTAAGCCCAACGATACTTGCTTTTGCCCAACTGGATTGGGCCGGTTATGGTATCAGACTGAACATCCAATTCCAGAAGATTATTTGCATCCGGCATGGGCCAGCCGGTGCCCACGTACAGCCGCCGGCTGTCAGGGCTCGCCTCTAAAGACAGCGCGCCGCCATCCACGGGAATGGCTTTCACGCTGCCTTTCGCCAAATCAATCGAATAAACCCATCCAAAAGCGTGGTAGTCCGGATACCAGCCGCCCATGGTCGCAACGTACGCTTTCTGTTCGTTGGGCAAGACTTTGAAATCAAATACGCTCTCGCCTTCAGCCTGCGGGGGGAGAGAGGTTTTATTGATCCAAGCTTTTGCTTTGTAGTCATAGTTGCCTACAACCCACGGACCCTCCGGCCCTTCTTGAGTAACGGCATACCATTTGTTTTCGTCATGCTTGCTTTCTTGAATCTTCCAAAACCCTATCAGCTCGTCCGTGAAATTCGTCACCTCGTACGTCTCGGTGTTGACGAATTTTACCGTGTTCCCGCCGTCCCACGCGATAAGGAACGGGCCGTACTGCGAGCGGAGCATGTCGGAGGCGCTGATGTTGTCAATGGTGCGAATGACGCCCATCGTCTGGGCGTCAAGGACTATCAGTTTTTGCCACGTTGTGCTGTAAACAAAGAGCTTCTTCTCACTAGCGTCCAAGGCGATGCGCTCGCTTTCCAGCGGAA
>DUGE01000083.1 GCA_013331595.1 Microcaldota archaeon
TGCAGAACATCGTGCAGCTCATCGGGCCTGATGCGCTGCCGGAAAAAGAACGGCTCGTTCTTGATGTTGCGAAAATCCTGCGTGAAGACTTCCTCCAGCAATTCGCCTTCGACCCGATTGACGCATCAAATTCCATGAAAAAACAGTATTTGATGCTCAAGACCATTATCTTCTACTCTGACAAAGCCCAGGCTGCGCTTGCGGCGGAAGTGCCATTCGAAAAAATCGTTGGGCTGAAGGAAAAAGAATCCATAGCCCAGCTCAAGCGCGTGCCCGAAGCGGAAATAGAAAAGAAGTGCACGGAAATCATGCACTCCCTCGAAAAAAATTTGGCTAAATGATTTGAATTACTCTGATGGTGGTGTAAAAAATGATTAAAGAATACCAGACTGTCCGTGAAATTTTCGGCCCGATCGTTTTCGTTGAAGGAATCCAGGATGCGGCCTATAATGAAACGGTGGAAATCATCCTGCCCAACGGCGAGCGCAAGAAAGGCCAGGTTCTTGAAACGTCGAAAGGCTTGGCTGCAGTGCAGGTTTTCGGGGTTACGAGCGGCTTGGACACCAAGGAAACGCGCATCCGCTTCAGCGGGGAGACCCTCCGCCTCCCGGTAAGCGACGAGATGCTTGGCCGCGTGTTCGACGGAAGCGGAGAGCCCATTGACAATGGCCCCCCGGTGATTTCAAGGGAAAAAATCGACGTTACAGGCGCTGCAATCAATCCCTACTCCCGCCAAGAGCCGCATGACTTCATCCAAACCGGCATTTCAACCATCGACGCCCTCAATACGCTTGTCAGGGGACAGAAACTCCCGATTTTCTCTACTGCTGGATTGCCGCACAACGAGATTGCAGTGCAAATCGCCCGCCAGGCAACAGTGCTCGGAAAATCAGAGTCGTTCGTGGTGGTATTCGCCGCAATGGGAATCACGAATTCCGAAGCGCAATTCTTCATGCGCGATTTCGAAAAAACAGGCGCTCTTGAAAGGGCGGTTCTCTTCCTCAACCTTGCAAACGACCCGAGCATTGAACGCATCATCACGCCAAGGCTTGCGCTTACGACCGCAGAGTATTTGGCTTTCGAGCGCGGCATGCAAGTGCTGGTCATTATGACCGACATGACCAACTATTGCGATGCACTGCGTGAAATTGCGGCAGCACGCCAGGAAGTGCCCGGACGCAGAGGGTATCCGGGTTACATGTACACCGACCTTGCCTCGATTTACGAGCGCGCCGGCACAGTACACGGTAAGAAGGGAACGGTAACGCAAATCCCGATTCTCACAATGCCTGAAGAGGACATTACCCACCCAATTCCAGACTTGACGGGATACATTACTGAAGGCCAAATCGTGTTAAGCCGTGATTTGCATAGGAAGAACATTTACCCGCCCATCGACGTCCTGCCCTCGCTGTCGAGGTTGATGAACCTAGGCATCGGTGAAGGTCATACCCGCGAGGACCATTCGGGAGTTTCAAACCAGCTGTACGCAGGCTATGCTGAAGGCCGTGACTTGCGCAACCTCGTGGCAGTCGTGGGCGAAGAGGCTTTGACCGACAGGGACAAGAAGTTTCTTGCTTTCGCAAACCAGTTTGAAAAGCGCTTCGTCCAGCAGGGCTCGTACGAAAACCGCACTATCGAACAGTCGCTCGAACTCGGCTGGGAACTCCTTTCAGGAATTCCTGAAACTGAATTGAAGAGGGTGAAGCCCGAACACATTGCCAAGTACGGAATGAAATACCGCAAGCAGCACGAACAGAAACAATGATGATACGAACGTAATGTTTGGAAAATCCATGTTTTGGCAAGAAAAGCCTTGAACGGTTGAAGGAAGTTTTCCGTAAAATGCGGATTCTTCCCGCTGCAACTGCGAGGAATTTTCAAACCATTACGGAAAAAGCTCAAATTAAAAGGAGATTGCAATGAAGGAAGGCATCAAGCCAACGCGCATGGAACTGCTGAATTCAAAGCAGAAGCTCATCCTGGCGCAGAAAGGCCACACTATCCTAAAGCAAAAGCGCGATGCTCTTGTTCTTGAGTTCTTTTCCATCATCAAGCAAGCGCAAGACTTGCGCACACAGTTGGACAAGCAGGTTTTGAAGTCTTACAAGAGCCTTGCCGTTGCAGAGGCATTCCACGGTGCGACATTCCTTGAAACATCCGCCCTAGCCTCGCACAAAGTGCCGCAAATCGAAGTTACGGGCAAGAATATCATGGGCGTGCGAATCCCGAAGATTGAAGGCGTTTTCGTCCACAGGAGTTTGCTCGACCGTGGCTATCCCATTATCGGCTCTTCGGCAAAATTCGATGATGCGGTCTCCGACTTCGAACTGTCAGTGGAACAAATAATAAAGCTGGCTGAAACCGAAGCTGCGCTGCTGCGCCTGTTGAAGGAAATTGAGAAGACCAACCGCCGCGTAAACGCGCTGGAGTACAACATCCAGCCGGACTTGAAGCAGACAATTAAGGACATAGGCCAGCACCTTGCACTATTGGAAGGCGAACTATTCTTCGCGCTCAAGGTTACCAAACGAAGGCTGGCAAGAAAAAAGGAAGCTGAAAGTTAGTTTTAACCAACTTATTATTTTTATTAACTAGCCTTTTCTTATTTAATCATGCGAGAAGAGAAGAGGCAAGAAACTGGCTGGAGCAAGCTAAAGAGGATTTACATACGGCTGAAGCGAATCTCCAAATCAAGAAATATTACGTCACCGCTTTTTTTTGCCAGCAAGCTGCAGAGAATGCACTGAAAGCACTAACAATCGAAAAACTCAAGGAAAACCCGAAGTCCCATAGCCTAATCGAACTCGGCGCCAAGCTGGGCTTTAAGGCAGATGAAGACTTGATTGAACTCAACCCGGATTATACCGTTTCCCGCTATCCGGATGCCGCAAACGGGATTCCTGCAAAAATGTATTCATTTAAAAAAGCCGTAAAAAAACTGGCATCTGCAAAACGAATCATGGCAAAGGTGGAAAAATGGATGAAGTAGTGCGCAGTTTTCTTGCCGCATTGAAGAAAAACTTCCGCGTTGGGTCATTGCACTGCCGCACGATGTAATCTAATGGAAATATTGGATTACCAGCCGTTTATTTTAGCTGTTGGGCGTGGTTTTTCTTTAGGTATGCAACCAGGCATTCGATGTCTCTTTGCATAACGTTGGGGGCAAAACCCAACTTCGGGGTTCTACTTAGCACGTCCGCCAAAAAAGGCGTTTGCCATTGGTCAGGCCAAACGAGTTTTCCGCTTTTTGGCTGGTGCTGTATGCCTTCGAACTGGTTTCCCACTGAAATAATAAGGTCTGCCTCTATTTTTTGCTCAGCTTTGTCGCCTGGCGGTTTTCCCACTAATTCGAATGGGACTATTTCAAGTGTTTCGTCTGGAAGCTGCTCTGTACCCCTATGCCGTCCCTTGACGTTAGTAATTTGAAATTTTTCTCCTCGCTCCTTGCGTGCTTTAATTTGCATAGCGCCGGGAATTTCTGCCGGTATTGGATGCACTTGCACTCCAGCCATACCTTGTCGATGGAGGTGGGCAGTGAGTTCAGTAATAAAATGCCCAGGCATAGGGCCATAATTCGCAATCGCTATTCGAAGTACCATGTTAAACGAACAGAGCCAAACTTTTTATATATTTCCGAAAGAAACCGGATTAATGCTCGCGGTGGTATTTCTCGTAAAGCTGTTGAATGCCTCGCCTTTTTCGTTCTTCTTCACCAAGTTCGTGAAGCATTCTCCAAGCGGGATGCACGTTTGAAGGGTCCCTAACCTCACCGCCAGCAAAAGGCGGGTTGAGAGCACCAACTTCTGGATGAAAATAGCCTGCCCGGCTTCGCCTGAAACCAAGCCCAAAAAGGATTGTTTCAAAATCCTTGGCGCGAATGGCAGTCGGAAACAGTAGTTTTTGCGCAGTTGCAGGTGGGTTTTTCTTTTCTTTGTAAGCAGGCTCATTTCCTTTAGGCTGAGTTTTTTTAGCTGAAGGTTCTTCCATCCTCACCTGCGCTGGTTTCCAGACTGCCCCGGGCTTTTTCCATACTTGCGAAGGCAGTTCATCCAATCCAGAAAGAGGATCAGTAACCTTTTGCAACCCTATGCGCGTGCATAAGTCTTCAATAACATTGTCTGGCACGTTATCGTACTTTCTTGCAGGGAAAACACTATAATGTTCCGAACCTATTTCTCCAATTCTTTTGAAATTAATGGATATTTGCAACTTAGTAGCGCGCTTTGATTCGGCTGGAACAAACATTAAGTCGTGAGAATAAATCGCAGCATTACCTGCGGCTTGAATGCCTTTTCCTGAAGTTCGCCTGCCTTGACGACTCCAGTAAAAAAAATTAGAGCCTAGAGCACCAAGGCGAGTGTTTCGTAATAGTTCCCTTCCGGTTGGCATAACAGAAGCTTGCCCGCCAATTAATTAAAAGCTTTTTACCAGCCGCCGATTTCCTCTACTGCTTTCCTCAGCAGGATTTCCAAGACCATCGCCTCGTCGTCGGCAAGGCTGATTTGGATTGAATTCAACGCGCCTTCCTGCGACTGCTGCGAGACCTTCAGGAAAAACCCGTAATCGCCCTTGGTAAGCGAAAGTGTCGCATTCTTCGTTTCCTTCGCCAAGGCATACTCGCCTTTCGACGGGTCGTGGAACAACTGCACTTGCTTGCTCTTGCCCGACAGGACAACCAGAAGCTTGCCCAAATCCATTAGGGAAAGCTTGAACGTAATCTTGTTAGCCCAATCAAAAACACGCTCGCCAACCTGGCGCGATATTTCAACGAAAACCGACTGCTTGTCCTTGTTCAAGTCGAACTGTATTGCCGAGCCTGCGCCCGACTTGTTCGGCTTGTAAAACGCCAGCTTGCTCTTGAATTTGCTCTCAAGTTTTGGATACATTTGCCTTCAACCTCTTTTTTTAAAAATAGGATTAAAACGCAGAATATAAACTTGAGCAGAGTACCGTGCCGATGGCTTTGAAATTAATTCGCACGAATTCGCAGGGTTAATTTGCGTCTACCGTAGTGTTTAGTCGTTTGATCCATATGCGCCCCTAATTTGTTTAGCCGCTCGAGGCTTTCATGCAGCTCGGCTTCACTGGCTTTCATTTGCTTTACGCGCCTGGAAGAAAGCAAGGTTGAAATTTTAATTTTTTTTCTTTTCGTCACATCGGTTCGGTTCAGTTCCCTAAGCAATCTGGAATCCAACTGCGCCATTCGCCTTGCATTTTCATTAGTGATTAGCTTCCACTGGAAATGCTGCACCGGCCCGTAATTTTCTACGGCAATAGGCACATTATGCCTTTGCAGTTCTGCACCATAAAGCTCAGATACCAGTTTCAAATCATTTTCAACTCCAACCGAATCACGAGTATTAGGTTTGGAATAAACCAAAATTGCGCCCTTTTTGTTTATGAGAGACCTCATTAGTGCAAGGGGAACCGTAATTCCGTGCAATGGGAATGGTTCAAATGAAAAACTCCAGTCATACTCATCACGATTTAGGGGCGTAAAAGCGGCATTTCTAACCATGTTTTTTCTTAATTTCGGAAAACGAGTTTGTGCATATCTCCGCATTGCCGGAGACACGTCTGAGTAATTTACCTCATGGTCTGCAGACAAAGCATGGGCCCAGTCCCCGCCTCCGCCCGCAAAAACAAGAATCCTGCTATTCGGGGCTAACCCTAGTTTTTCGCTTAACTTTTCATCAATGGGGATATTGGACTGAGGCCCTAGCAAGAAGTGCTCATCCCATGCGGTTTGAGTTCCATATTCCGCTAATCTTTTAAAATGGGGAATAGAAAAAATTTTTCCTCGGCGGATAGATAATCGCGGAAAGTTAAAGGCCATTCAAACTACCAAATTATTTTTTATCGCGGTTACGAAATCAAGTACGTCCTTCTCAATCGTGTCGAAAGAGGCAATCCACCGAACTTCGCTGGTTTTCTCGTTCCAAACGTAGAAGGGGAATTGTTTTTGGACTAATGCAATCGCGTGCTTGGGCATTATCGCAAAAACTTCGTTAGCCTCAACCTTTTGCGTTATACTCACGCCTTGAACTTTCGATGCTTTCTCGGCAAGAAGCTTTGCCATATTATTTGCATTCGTTGCGTTCCTCTTCCACAAGTCGTTGGTAAGCATAGCGTCAAACTGCACGGCCATGAAACGCATTTTCGAGGCAAGCTGCATTCCGTTCATTCGCACGTGCTTGAAGTCCTGGCCAAGCTCAGGATTGAAGAACAAGACCGCTTCAGCCATCATCGCACCATTCTTCGTCATCCCAAGGCTCAAAACGTCAACGCCTGCGTCCACAGTAATTTCTTTTAAGGTCTTGCCAAGGGAAACTGCTGCGTTTGAAATCCTCGCGCCATCCATGTGGACTAGCAGGCCGTTGGAATGTGCAAAAGAATGCTCTGTTGCATAACTAGCTTTANNAGGCCGTTGGAATGTGCAAAAGAAGTAATCTTTCGAATCTCGTCGAGAGTGTAAACCGTCCCGTAATCTGTGGCTTGCGTCAGGGAAACCACGCTAGGCTGGGCGCTGTGCGCATCGCCCAAAACACCAAGCTTTTCTTCAATCTGCTCGACGGTTATTTTTCCGTCTTTTGTTGGCAGGGAAATGAGCTTGCAGCCTGCAAAATGTTCTGTTGCCCCAGCTTCGTGCACGTTAATGTGCGCCACGTCAGCACAAATTATTGAGTTGTACGGCCTTGTAATCGAGGCTAGGGCGGTTACATTCGCGCCAGTGCCGCCGAAAACAAAGCAAACGTCTGTTTTCTTGCCGAAATGCTGCCGGATTCTTTCAATCGCTGCAGCAGTAATGCCGCCGTTGCCGTAGGCCGGCGCATGTTCTTTGTTCGCGCTTGCAAGGGCAGCCATCACGTCGGGATGCACTCCCGACCAGTTGTCGCTGGCAAAAGTTTTCATTTGATTCACGCAATTTGAGCAGTTTTGTGCTTTAAAGTTTTAGGGGGATTCACATTAATTATTTAATTGGTTTTACGATATTTTACAATGGCCACGAGACCAGGTTTGAAGATTAACCCCGAACTGCGGCAGGCATTAACCCTAGTAAGAAGCAGGTTGAGCGACGAAGAAAAGGCGGAAGCTGTTCGTGAAGTAAAGCGACGGCTGGTTGGGAATAAAAAATCTTTTGAGATGCAGGGAGTGCCAGCTAGATTCCAGGGTGGGAACGGTCGCATTAGAATTTTTGAAGTTAATGATAAAAAGGTTGCAGTAAAATACTGCGGAAGTGACATGAGCTTTGCAAAGTTGCAGGGTTTTCAACCTGACAATTACTTGCGATTTTTCCGGGAATATAAACGGGCAGTAAGGGCGGGAAAAATTAAACCAGAAAGTTACGTGCTCGTGAAAGTCCGGCCATTTGGCACATTTGAGATTAAGCCCGGAGAAGGCGCTTCTGGATATTATTTAGTCATGGAATACATCCACCAGCCTGAAATTAGAGCTGCAGTTCCAAATTCGATTTTTAGAGCGAAATGCGAACTCGATAATCATGTTCGTCAGTTTGAAGATGAACAAGGCCTTCTGCCGGTACAGACACACCCGGATATTTTCATATTGGGCAATACCAATCCAAAAGACCCTTCAAAAGGCAAGTGGATTTTTGCCCTTCCTCACGATAGGGTTTAAAATCAAACACCCAACGCCGCGTTGATTTCCCTCTTCATTTTCTCTGCAGCATCATGGGCTTTTTCGGCGAAGTCCTTCCCGCCCGAGGCGAAGATAATGCCGNNAAGGCCGTTGTCGTTGAAAAAGTTTTTGATGCTCTTAGCGTCAGCGCCCTGGGCACCGTAGCCTGGCACTAGGAGGAATTGTTTTTTCATTATTCCCCGCAAGTGCTTTGCTTCCTCGGGAAAAGTGGCGCCCACAACCGCGCCAACGCTTGAATAGCCCCTGTCGCCCAGGCCGTAAGACTGCCATTCTGCAACTTTGTGGGCCATTGCATCGCTTAACGTCNNTGAAGTTTTAACGAGAACGAAAAATCCCTTGCCTTTTGCGGCGTAGTTAAAGAACGGCATTAGGGAATCGCTTCCAAGCAGGGGGTTGAGCGTTACGGCATCGGCATCCAAGTCTTCAAAGAAAGCACGGGCGTAGGCTTCGGAAGTGTTGCCGATGTCGTTCGCCTTGCAATCTGCTATTGTAAGAAGGCCTTCGCTTTTCGCGTAGTTCAAAGTTTTTTTGAGTGTTGCCCAGCCTTCATCGCCTAAAGTTAGGTAGAATGCAAGGTTTGGCTTTACTATTGCACAATCGTCCTTGACTGCGTCGATAATGCGCTTATTGAAGTCGAAAACAGCTTCAGCGTGGTTGTCCCAGCCGGCGTATTCCTTCGGGAGTTTCGTGTGCTCGCTGTCGAGGCCGACGCAAACGCGCGTTCCCTTGTTTTCAATCGCCTTTACCAACTGGTCGGAAAAGTTCATAGTGCTCACCTTATCCTAATTCACATACATAATCAAAATATTATCCCTTCTTTTCAAACAGCCGCCTGCCTTCGTAAAACACTCTTAAAACAATGCCGTACTTGCCTAGTTCGCGCTCATAAAATTCCTTGCGCCCCAAAGCCGCTTCCCTAGAAACGCTAGTTTGTGCATGAGAACGTTTGCGAATGAAAATGTTTATACGCTTGATTTGCCCTGGCTCTGCGGCCGATACATGATGAAAGTCACGATCTCCAGTATCTTTACGGGCAAAAGGCGACAGGAGCTCGAGGTGATACGTATCCCCCTCAGTTTTTTGGCCATGTGAACCGTGAGCGAATGGCGATTCAAACTTCCCTTCAAGCCTACTGCTGTTAGGCCCTATTACGTTCGGACCCCCGTATTTTTTTGGATGAAATCCTGTTTCTAGGATTCTCCTCAATACGGCAAATGCATCTCGTTCTTTCGGGGGCGTGTCGTTTTCATCTCTTGGAATTATGCCGTGAATTACCGGCGCTTGATGCACTAGAAGCTTGCCGCCCGCCGATGCCCTAGCCCTCAAAAAGACGTGACTGTCACCGACTGGAACCATTAAAAACTTTTCCTGAAATCTCGCGTCCCCATGCTCATATGCTGAAAGTATTGTTTGTTTGATTGCCTCTGCTTGGCCTGCTTCCAACCCGTGCCCGGTTGCTGCAAATGCTTCGGCAATTTTTTCCGCAGGCAATTCCCTAACTTCCTGAAGAGTTCCTTTGAAATAATGGATTGGTTTTACGTTGGCCCGCTTGGATGAAACGGCAAAAATAGGCATGATAATTCTTCACACTTAACTTTTAAAAGCCATTTCGCGATTATATATTCTTCTTAAAACGCTTAATTAGTGGCGTATAAAGCAATGGGATAACGATAGCGGTTTTCCCCTTGGGGTGGATGTAAAATGGTTCTAGAGATTGCAGTTATAGCAGGCGTAATTTCCTTGTTGTGCGCCGGGTTTTTGACCTGGTGGGTCTTGCAAAAGCCTGCCGGCAACCGCAAGATGCAGGAAATTGCTTCTGCAATCCAGGAAGGCGCGCAAGCGTACCTTTACAGGCAATACAAGACCCTCGCGCTTTTCGTGCTCGTCCTCTTTGGCTTAATCGGCTTTTTCTTGAATTGGAACATGGCGTTGGCTTTCCTTGCCGGAGTCATCGCTTCAGCGCTGGCAGGTTATATCGGAATGATGGTCAGCGTGCGCGCTAACGTACGCACTGCGCAAGCTGCTTCCAAAGGCTTGGGAGAAGCGATGGATGTTGCGGTTAAAGGGGGGAGCGTTACGGGCATGGCTCTTGTTGGTCTAGGCTTGCTTGGAGTAACGGGATTGTATTGGATTTACCATGATTTGAGCGTGCTTATTGGTTTTGGTTTCGGAGCTTCCTTAATTTCCCTTTTTGCCCGTGTGGGCGGCGGAATTTTTACTAAAGCCGCCGATGTCGGCGCTGACCTTGTTGGTAAAATAGAGAAGGGAATTCCCGAGGACGATCCGCGCAATCCCGCAGTCATTGCAGACAATGTCGGCGATAATGTAGGAGATTGCGCTGGAATGGCCGCAGACCTCTTCGAATCGTACGTTGTTACGATTATTGCTGCAATGCTTTTGGGCGGAACCATCGCATTGGCGCAGTCTTCAACTGCGTTGGCTTCAATGTACGTCGAGTTGCCCTTGCTTATCGGCGCCGTGGGAGCAATTTCCTCGGCTTTAGGGGTTTGGTTCATTTCAGTCGGAAAGAGCAAGAACATTATGCACGCGTTGTACAAGGGCGTGCTTGCAAGCGCTGCCTTCGCACTAATTGGTTTCTGGATTGTCACAGGCGGAAATTGGGCTTTGTTCATGCCCCTGGTTATCGGGGTTGCTGTCACGCTCTTGATTGGCGTGATAACCGAGTTTTACACTTCGAAGGACTACCGGCCGGTTAGGGAAATAGCGAACGCGGCGAAAACAGGCGCTGGCACGAACTTGATTTCCGGGCTTGCGGTTGGCCTTGAAAGCACGGCGATTCCAGCGCTCATTATTGTCAGCGCGATTTTTGCTTCATATTCTCTTGCAGGCTATCCAGCGGGAGGCATTTACAACATTGCCCTTGCTGCAACGGCCATGCTTTCACTCACGGGCATTATCATTACGCTTGATGCTTACGGCCCGATTACGGACAACGCAGGCGGGATTGCAGAAATGAGCGGCTTGCCTTCTGGAGTGCGCTTTGTGACCGACGCGCTTGACTCCGTAGGCAATACGACAAAGGCGACGACGAAAGGCTTTGCAATTGCAGGTGCTGCGCTTGGCGCTTTGGCATTATTCTCGGCGTTTGCAGAAGCAACGCACTTGACTTCAATAAACCTCCTCAACCCTGCAGTTGTGATTGGCTTGTTTATCGGCGCTTTGCTGCCGTTCTTGTTCTCCTCGTTTTTGATGAAGGCGGTCGGCCGTGCTGCATTTCAAATCGTGGAGGAAGTTCGCAGGCAATTCAAGGAAATCAAGGGACTCATGAGCGGAAAAGGAAAGCCCGATTACGCCCGGGCTGTTGACATTGCAACTTCAAGCGCCTTGCGCGAGCTCATGATTCCAGGCGCAATTGCAGTGCTTACGCCCCTTGCTGTGGGATTTCTTTTCGGACCCCAAGCTCTTGGTGGACTGCTTGCCGGAGTGATTGCTTCAGGCTTTCTCATGGCGATTTTCATGTCAACCAGCGGCGGGGCGTGGGACAATGCCAAGAAGTATATTGAAGACGGGAATTTCGGCGGAAAGGGCAGCGACGCGCACAAGGCTGCGGTTGTTGGAGATACTGTCGGCGACCCGTTCAAGGACACTGCCGGGCCTTCGCTCAATGCGCTGATAAAAGTTGTCAACACAGTATCGCTGGTGTTTGCATCAGCAATTCTCGCCAATTCGCTGATGCTCATCTGATTTTTTTCTTTTTTAGTATTTTTTGTGCTTTTAGTCAGCGGAGCTCTTGAAAAGTAAGCCGGATACGCTTACTGCATGGGCGTGGGCAGGGCTTTAATTCCGTTACCGCTCCGTTTGTTCAGGTAGTACGCTATCCCAACAATCAAGACAACCAGGGTTTGCAGCCAATACTGCATCAGCAAGTAGGCAATCAACGCAGCAGTGGAGAGAACTGCAAGCGCCGGAACCCACTGGCTGTTGAAAAGGCTGTGCTCGTGCTTGGCCCGCTGGAGCTTGAATGCCGCAACGCAGCTGAAAAACCAAGGGATTAGGGTGAAGAGCACGACCAAAGATGCAAGGCTTATGAAATCATGGATGAAGAAAAGCAAGAGGCAGACCAAAGCCATGTGAAAAAGCAACGCCCGGTCGGGAGTGTAGTGCATAGGGTGAATGTGGTAAAACAAGCTCGGGAAAAGGCCGTCGCGCGCCATGGCAAAGCTTATGCGCGCCGAAGCCAGGATTACCGCATTCAGTGCACCGAGTATTGAAACCAACCCGCCCAAGGCAAGCAAGAGGCCACCCCATTTGCCTATAAGTTTTCCGCCAATGTCCGCCAAGGCGGTTTCAGAACCGGCGTAATCCTGCCAGCGGACGCTTCCAAGCACAACCAGGGATACGAGCAGGTAGAGGAGCATTACGCTGACTACTGCGATGATTATCGCGCGTGGAACGGTCTTGCGCGCGTTCTTGATTTCCTCTTCAGGCACGGTTATTATCTCGACTCCCTGGTAAGCCCAAAGGACGAGTACGAACGAAGCAAAAATAGCTCCGAGAATCCCTTGGCTGCCGTAAACGGCTTGGGTTATCTGAAAGCCTGACGAAAGGGACTGCGGGTTGAGCACGGCAATTCCTGCAATAACGAGAATGCCGAGGGGAATTAGTTTCGCTATGGTGAAAACGTCTTCAGCCTCTCCGCCCAGCTTTACGCCCCGGTAATTGATGGCGGTTAGCATTAAGGCGATGAAAATTGAAATCGCAATCCGCACGCCAAGAGTAAGGGTAGTGAAAAAACTCAGGTATAACGCAAGGGCGAGCGTTTCAACGGCAATCGTAACCCAATAGCTCATCCAGAACGCATAGCCTGTAATGAAACCCCAGAATTCGCCAAGCACTTCGTGCGCGTAGGCGTAAAGCCCGCCTGCCTTGGGAATGCGGACCGCCAATTCGGCAAAACAAAGGCCGGTAATAATAGTGAAAATGCCCGCTAGAAACCAGGCGACTAGGGACCAAGAGCCTGCAGTTTGGGCGGCAAGCACGGGCATGAGGAAAATTCCCGAGCCGACAATAAAGCCAATGCCCAGGAGAACTGAATCCCACAAGCCCAAATCCCTTGCGAGACGCAAACGGCGCATAGGAATATTAGGCGCCGCTTAAAAAAAGCGTTTTGATTGCCTTGCAGGCAACCGTCCTACATCTTGCGCCTGCGTGAAGTTTTTCCCTTGATCCTCAAGCGGACTTTCCTCTTTCCAAGCGCAAGCTTCTTTCTCCTTCTCCTTCCTTTGCTCATTAAAGCCATTAGTAACAACCCCCAAATTCTCCAATAACCTTATGGGTGAAGGCCACTTAATCGCTCGTATTCCTGCAAGCGCACTTTGATTTTCGCTTGATTGAGGCTGAAGAGGTTGTCAAGGCCGAAAGCCTCGACGCAAAAGCTCGCCATGACCGTGCCGTAATAGCAAGCCTCGCGCAGCGTTTTTTCATTGATGTTCTTTTGCTTGTCAAGCCACCCGACGAACCCGCCTGCAAAAGCATCCCCTGCGCCTGTCGGGTCAACAGCGTCCTCAAGCGGAAAAGCAGGAAAAGGGAAAACCTCGCCGTCGTAAAACAAAAGCCCGCCGTGCTCGCCTTTCTTTACAACGACAATCTCCGGTCCCATCAACCGGATTTTTTTGCCGGCTTTAATCAGGTTGGTTTCGCCAGTGAGAATCCTTGCCTCCGCATCGTTAAGGATAAAACCACCTGTTTTCTTGAGAAATTTCTGTAAAAACGGCTTTTGCGTTTTAGTCAAATACTCTATCACGTCAGTAAAAACCATTTTCGCCTCAACCTGGCCGAACACTTTTTGGTTGAAAGCCGGCTCGTGCGTGTTGAGGAACAAAAAATCGGGTGTTTTCAGCGATTGGGGAACCGCCCACGAGTGTTTTTCGAAAACCCCGCGGTCGAGCTTGTTGAGCGTGCGGTTTTGCATGTCGAAATCGAACGTCGACTCGAAAAAAAACGTTTTTCCCTTGAGTTTTTCAACTGCCTGCAAATCGCAGTGCTTGGAAAGCGCGTTCCACTCCGGTTGGGGAAAGTCTTCGCCGACGGCGCTCACAAGCGAAGTTTTGGTGAAAAACGAGGCTGAAACGCCGAAGTACGAGGCAGAACCGCCCAGTGCACGTTCCACGCGCCTGAAAGGCGTGTTTGTAGTGTCAAAGGCAATGCTGCCTGCGCAGACAATCATAAGAATGTTAAAATGCAGAAACGTTAAATACTTTCTTTTAAATAAGACAATTATGCCTGTTGAATTCAAACCCCCAAAAAGCCTGACAGAAGCTTTCCAAACGGCCAGGCAGCTCAGAACACGGCCTGAAAAAGGCGGCATGCCCGCAGTACAGCGGTATTTGAAGCAAGTGCGCAAGTACAAGTCAAGCTTGTTTGAGAGGGCTTTTGCAGAGTCGCCCCACCCAGCCGTCCTTGTTGATGACGTGGGCACCATAATCCACGTTTCCAAGGAAGCCGAAGTTTTTTTTGAAAAACCTGCTTCTGAAATCGTTGGAAAAAGCATTCACACCTTCGCATGGCCGCTAAAAACGAAAGGCGCAAGCGTTACAGAAACGGCTTTCAACGTGGCTCAAACGGCGCCTGCGGAAGGCAACATTGAAATGGCGCCAATAGTCTATCCCATAAACGGACTGAAGCGTGAAAATCTTGCATTGTGGCGTTTTTCAAGGCACCCTTCCGGCTTTTATACAGTAACTTTTCAAAGAATCAAAACTGCATTGACCAATCCCATCGTCAAAAAAATCTTGAGTTTTGAAAAAAGGATTAATGACACTGACAACCCGGAGGAAATCCGCCACAAGCTTTTGGAATCCCTCAGGGAAATTTCCGGGGCAGATGCTGCGGCATGGTTTGAAAACACGGGCAGGAAGGAAGGGCACTTGGAGACTCTCGACGTAAGCGTGGATGGCGAACAGCCTTCCTTGGCCGGGCTGAAAGAACACTGGCTGAAACATTTGCCCTTTTCCCCCATAGACGGAAGCATTAACGGGAGAGTTGCCCAGACTGAATCTCCTGAAAGAGTCTTGGACATTCAAAGGGACTCCCGAAGTTTCCTTGGAACGACTCAAGCTGAGAAGGCGGAAAGCCCTGAAGGAAAGTTCGACTTGCGTGATGCATACGTAATTCCTGTTTTCGGGAGGAAATTTGGGAAAGTCAACTTGCAGGCCACCATTACGCTATACATGCACGGGAAATCCAGGTTTTACGAACCTTTGCTGGAAATCCTTCCGCACCTTGCAAACACCGGGGCCTTGAAAATAGCGGCTGCAAAGTACCAGCTTCACCAGGACAAGCAGCTTGAAATTGCCAGGAAAGAGGCGGCCACAGACCCTATCACCGGGCTTCAAAGGCGAACCCCCTTTAAAATTGCGGTTGAAGAGGCGCTTGAAAGGCTTAGGAACGGAGGCAGGCCTTTTGCAATCGTGGCTTGCGATTCAAGAAACCTAGGTGTCTTAAACGAAGCGTACGGCCACAAAAACGGCGGGGATTTGGGGTTAAAATCCGCCGGCGAAATACTCTCGAAAATTGGCGAAAGCGAAGGCATCCAGACTTACCGGGCAGGGGACACTTCAGACGAATTCTTTTCAATTGTCATTGACCCTGAAAAGGCTGAACAAATCGCCCGGCGAATGAGGGAAGAAAGCGAACGCAAACTGACTGAAAATCCAGATTCAATCATGGCTTTAACCGGCTTCAGCCTCGACGCTGCAGTCCATCACGTAAAAGCAGACCCTGGCGGTTTCAGCAGCTTGATGGATGAATTAGATAGGACACTCAAAGATTCAAAGTACGAAGGCAGGAGAGAATGGCCTAAATATATGATTCGAAAACACCTCGAGCTGGAAGCCGGGCTTCCTAGCAAAGTGGTTAGCGCAATCCGAGGCAAACTTGCAAGAGACAAATTTGACAATTTACGGTCTGAATTGAGGAGGGAGCTAAGGAAAGCTCAAGGCGAGAATAAAGCAAAACTTGAAAGCTTGCAGAGGGAGCTAGAGAAAAGGCGCAAGGCAAAAAGAGAGTAAAACTAAAAAGGGCTACCTTGAGAACAAGTGGAAAGGCTACATTGCCTTTAATCGTTTGATCCGCTCTTCGATGGGCGGGTGCGTTGCGAAAAGCCCGCCAACTGAAAAATTCTTAAGCGGGTTTGCGAAGAAAAGCGAGGCCGTCGTGTCGCTCGCAGTTTTAACCGGCAGGTTTTCCTTCTTTATCTTTTCCAATGCACTGGCAAGGCCGTCGGGATAGCGCGTCATGGCAGATCCGCTTGCGTCTGCAAGATACTCGCGCTTG
>DUGE01000038.1 GCA_013331595.1 Microcaldota archaeon
TTAATTATTTACGCAACAGAGCAGTAATTTCAGTAGATGACCGAGGCAGAGTCGTAAAAAGTTTGAAAAAGCGGGTTGTCAACCCGTTTAATTCGAAAAAGAGAGACCGATTCAAAGCGGATTTTTACGCCTGGCAAATTGCCCGGACTCTTTTTCCGCAACATTTTTTGAGGGTTCAGGCGGCCACCTGGCCCAAATTCTTTTTTGGAAGGGCCAGTTGGATTTCTAAATTACATCATTTTGATGAGATTTATGAAGCCTCACGAGAGAAATATTATGCGGACAGACTTAAACGACGCTATTACTCCCGAGGAGACAATGCTAACACAAAGCACAGCGTCCGGCTAGAAAGCCCAGAAGTTAAAGAATTGATTTCACGCGTTAAAAATGCAGGAATTGACCCTAACGACCATCCGGTTAACATTGCATTCGAAAATGGCGTTCCCGTTTTTATTGAAATTCAGCGTATTTCACCAACAGGAATTAGAGAGCACGTTGCAAAACCAACTTTTGATGAAAACACCAGGGCAAGAGTGCTTAAGTTGTTAAAACGCTACGAGCAGCTGAAAAGGGAAGGGGCGAGGCGGACTAAGCTTAGAAGGCTCGAGCTTTGGGCACTATAAGGATAGTCGTTTCCTTTTCCACTGCTACCCCATATTGTTCTGTCAAAGAACAGAAAAGTATATAAATCGTCCTGGTGTAGAACAGTTATGGAAAGTTCAGCGGTGTTTGAAGAGTGGAACACGTATGCCAAAAGGAAAAAGCTGCTCCCAAGAAAAATAGGCCTTGATTCAATAATCTCTAATGCAAATTCCAAGATAGTCGCCATAACCGGGGTGCGGCGTTGCGGCAAGTCTAGCCTGCTGATGCTGCTAGCCCAAAGGCTTGAACAGGAAGGGAAAAAAGTCGCTTACGTGAATGTTGAGGACAGCCGGATCAAGGATAACTTGGAGGTGCTTGACGAGGCACTGAAATGGTTCGGCGAGGACGGTTTTTTACTGCTTGACGAAATTACCAGCGCCAGCGACTGGCAGGGCTGGCTTGCAAGAAACCACGAATTGCTCAAAGGCAGGCTTCGGCTTATAGTAAGCTCTTCGCGCAAGAGCCTCATGACCCCAAGCAAGCCCTTGCGGGGCCGGGTTCTCCCATTGGGAATGTTTCCCCTATCGTTCGGCGAATACCTTTCTTTTAAGGGACTTAAAGTGGAGAAAACGACTTCCGGAAGAGGACGGCTTGAAAAAGCATTCGCAGAATACATGAAATACGGCGGGTTTCCTGAAGTGGCGCTCGCAAGCGAAGAAGTGGACAAAATACTGATACTCAACTCTTATTTCAAGGACATTGTCGGCCTTGACGTGGCGGAGGCATCAAAACAGGACGTTGGCACGGTGGAAGCATTTGGAAAGTACGCTATTCAAGCACCTTATTTTTCCGCGTCAAAATGCCTAAATTTCTTCAAGACAATCGGGTACAAAATCGGAAAAGAAAAACTGCTCGAACTGGAACAATACTCACAAGCCAGCTTCCTTTTTTTCTTCACGCCAATTTTTTCCTACAACATCAAGGACAAGTCCCAATACCCTCGCAAGGCTTACTGCGGCGACACTGGATTCTACTACAGCACCACTGGAAAAATGGATTTTGGAAGGCTGTACGAAAACTTGGCGTTCCTGGAACTCAAGCGCCGCACGCAGGGTGAAAAGGAACTTTGCTATTGGAAGAGCAAGGAAGGCTTTGAAACGGACATTGTCGTAAAACAAGGCGCGAACGTGAGCGAAGCAATCCAGGTAGTGTACGATTTGAAGGAAGACAAGACGCTAAAACGGGAGGTGCGAGGCCTAACCGAGTGCTGCAAGGAACTTAAGCCAACAAGGGCAACAATCCTCACAAAAGACGTGAAGCAAACTAAAACCATTGAAGGAATCAAGATAAATTTTGTCCCGCTAATTGATTGGCTGCAATCTGTGGACTAAGCCGCGAAAGCTTGCAGGGATAGAAAGAAGGGAAGGTCGGCGAAAAAGCGCCGTTAGAAAACAGAAGACTAAGCTAAGACAAAAAAAACTGCAGTTACGGTATAGATATTATCTTGGATGCCATGGGGCACGCGCCTTAACTGCATCGACGCTCACAAAAGGCCTAACGTCCTTGAAACTTGGCTCGACCTCAACCCGTTTGGCTAGCGCCGCAAAAGCAGAAAATAGTTTATGGTTGCGGCGAGTGTCCTTAAACCTGAATTCTACGCGCCGGTCATCAAGTTCACCGTATGGACGCGACTTTGAATAAGGAGTCGGAAGAAGTCGCCCCAACATAGAAATGGAACGGTCAACATGATTTTGGAATGTGCGCATTAAACCTTCAGGAACTGAAAACACCAAAAAATGGTCTCCGCGCAATTTAGTGCGGTCGGCGTAATAAAGCCGAGAGTGGATGATAGGATGTTCTGCCCTCTTCAGGTCAGCAGTGGCATAGTGGTCAGCAAGATAATTAATCGCCGGATGCTCAATTAATCTTCGACCCATGAAAATCACGCATCAACTACTGGATTTCTCGTGTTTTTAATTTTAAGGTCTAACCGTACATCGGGTTTTGTTCCATTTGCTTGTAGTCCTGGTGGAGGGACTGCATTTTTTCCATCGCGCCTTTCAGCTTGGTTTCAATCTGCTGGCCTTCCTGCAGCAGGGGTTTCGTATCAATCTTGAAACCGGCCATGGAGCTCAAGAAGTCTATCAAACGAGCTGCTGACGCTGGGTCAAGAGGCTTGTTCGTTTCAACCATTATGTTTGCGGCGGGAAACTTTTGCGCAGCACACTCGGCAATAAGCACTCCCGAAACTCCTTGCGTCGCGCCTTCCTTAATCAACTCAACACCCTTTGCCTTAAGCAAATCGCCCATTGCAGGCGTGGAAGCAATGCCGTGCAGCTTTTCCGAAGGCAATTCAACAGCAATGCCTGCGAGGCTGTAAATCGCCTTGGCTTTCTTGCTCTTCGCAAAGTCAATAAGCTCACGTGCAAGCGGAAGCACTATTTCCGCGGGAATAACGAATTCCGAGAAAAGCACGAGCATGTTGTGGTCTTCACACGCGTAAATGCGTGCGGGCGAAACGGGCTTGTAATCATGAATTGCGGCAATTGGCGGAAAGTGCGTTGATGAGATTGTCCCAACGAGGCGCATGCAAGGCCTTGCGGAGAGAAACGAAGCGGCAATGGGTCCGACCATTCCAATGCCCGGAAACCCTTCAACTACAATAGGGTTCTTCAAAGTCACTTTTTCAAGCTCGTTAATCTCGACAATCATGCAGCATCACCGCAAACTGGATATTGAGACATAACCGCGAAAGCGATTATATTACTATTGCGCCTTGCAGCAGGTTGAACAAAATGAGTGAAACTACGGCCATGAAAGCGAAATAAAGAACGGCCTTGCCGGGCTTCGATTCCATGCGCGCAATGAAAACTCCCGCCACCAACGCGAAAACGCCAAGATAAAGTTGATTTGCCCAAAACACTGTTTCCTGCAAGCCAGGGTTTGAAGGCAAGTCCAGCAGGTTTCCGGCGAAATCCTGCGACAGGGAAGAGGAAATGTTGTAAAGCGAAGCCAAGACAAGCGGGACGAGAATGCTCCCTCCTGCAAGCAAAGTGTACTTCTGCAGGGCAAGGGAAGCTGCTGTTTCGCGCGATATTTCCTGGAGGGAATAAACGTCTTCGGCGATTTGCTTGAACATTCCGCTTGCGTCAGAGCCTGAAGCGTAGGCTTTCAAAAGCAACCCGCAAGCCTTATGCAGCAAGGGCGAAGAATTCCTTTGCTTTATTTGCAAAAGTGCCTCGCGTAAAGAATGGCCTGCGCGCACTTGCCTTAAGGCAAAGGCAAATTCTTTTCCCAACGGCCCGAAATCGCTTTTGCCTATGGATTCCAGCATGCGTTCAAAAGGGCTGCCTGAAGGAAATGAAGCGATTTGGAATAAGGCTGAAGGCAAAGCCGCCTCAATTTCAGCCTGCCTTTTTTCAATTTGATAGTCCTTGTAAAAAACGTAGAGGACGAACGGCATGAACGCGGTTGAGACGACCACCAGGGTTTTGAAGAAAACCGGGGCGTTGAAGTAGAAAGCTTCTGCTGCCGAGGCCGAGGCTGAAAAGAACAGCAGCAAAGCTAAAAGCTTGTCTTTCTGCAATTGGCCCGCGAAAGCCTGAAAGTCAATGGTGGAAAGGGAAAAACTCATTTACAACACCTTTGGTTTTGCCTCACTCAAGTAATACAGGACAGTAAAATCCAGGGCGGGAAACAAAACTGCGAAAGCAATCCAGACGTCCGAGCTTGAGAAAGTGAAATCAAGGAAAACCGAGCCGACGATAACGAAAGCCGAGAACAAGGCAGGCACAATTGTGCTTAGGGTGATGAACATAAGGCCGAAGAAAGCTTGTTTTGCGGCAAACTCCCTGCTTTTGATGCGCTGCTGCTGCACCAGCTCGTCGGCCAGCTTGCGAATGCCTTGTGAAGCAAAGCCGTTTTCATAGGAAAAAACAAGCTGGGCAACAGCCCGTTTTACTGCAACACAGTCCGACCGCTGGCCGAAGCGCCTTAGGGCTTCGGGAACCGAAAGGCCGAGCTTGACATCGCTCGATATTTTCGAGAACTCTTCGCTCAAAACGCCATAGCCAACTGAAGCATTGCGCAAAGATTGTTCAAACGGGGTTTTGAATTGCAAGTCAACTGCAATGCTGCGCAAAAGCAAGGGCAAATCTCGCTCCATTTCAGCAAGCCTGCGCTTTTGCTTGAATTGCCTGAAAAAATCCGGGAAAACAAGCATCATTCTAAAACCACGGCCGGCCGTTCTTTCGAGAAGGCAAAATCCTGCACTTGCTCCGTGAAAGTTTTGAACTCCGTTTCATTGCTCGTTCTTTCCAAAAACTTTTTCCGCCTGAAAACCTCGTTCCAGAATTCCTTTTCAGTGAAAGAATAATTCTGCAAAACCTTCTGCACCAATCTGCTTTTCCGCAGGAGCGTTGTTTTTTCCAAAAACCCCGAGCGCGGGTTAAGGTAAAACAAGACGCGCGGTTTTCCGTCCGTGATTTCCGCCAGTTCAGTGACCCTGCGCAATTCCTTCTGCTCGCGCATGCACTTGTCGAAAAACGAAATGCGCTTTTGCACAAGCACTAAATCAATTGCATTCAAGTCTTCTTGCGCAATGCCGAACGCCCTTAGCCTCTGCAGGACTTCGGCGGATGAATTTGCGTGCATTGTGAAGCAAGAGCCTTTTGCCTGCCCGGCAAGAAGAGAATCAAACAAGGCGTGCGCTTCATCACGCGAACGCACTTCACCTATCACTATTCTATCCGGCCGCATGCGGAGAGTATCCTTCACCAGGTCTTTCATCGTTATCCCGAGCTCGTCGTTGGCAATTATTTTCACAACGTGCTCTTGAACGAGGTTAAGCTCGGGAGTTTCTTCAGTGACAACAATCCGCTCGCCAAGGGGAATGAAGGAAAACAATGCGTTGAGAGTGGTGGTTTTTCCAGAACCGGTGTTTCCTGCAATGCACAGGGAAACGTCGGCAAAAAGAACGGTCCACAGGAATGCAAGCGCGTCGAGAGAGAAAGTGCCGAGCGAAGCAAGCTGTTTTGCGGTGAAAGGCTGCTTCTTGAATTTGCGGATTGTAAGTTCAACGCCATTGAGGCATATGGGCGCTAAGCTTGCATGCAAACGCGAACCGTCTGGAAGAAAAGCATTCAAACGGGGGTTTTGAAATGAGACCCTCCGGCCTAGGGGCCGGGCAATCTTGTTTATCGTGTCAACCGCATGCTCTTGGCTCGTGAACAGGGCGTTGGACTCGAGCCATCCCCGCGAGCGATGGAAAACGAAAATGGGCTTGTTCACGCCAATGACCGAAATTTCTTCCACTTCGTCATCGGCAAGAATGAAATCGAGTACGCCGAAGCCCTCAACGCATTTTTTCGCAATCGCAACGAGCTTTCCGCCTGCTACCCGCTCAAGGACAATGTTTTTTTCGCCGCACAGCTCGCGCAAGGCAACTTCCATTTGCACTGACGGGTTTTGCAAAAGCCGTTCGAGCAAAAGGGAAAGTATTCGCTTTTCGCGCGAGCTCAGTTCAATTGGCTTGATGAAGTACGGCGTTTGCCCTTCAAGCAAATTCCAACCTAAATCAAAATCCTTGTTCAAATCAACCCCACCTTAGAGAATCGCCCATCTTTACTTTACGCGATTCTCCTTGGGGGAGTTCTATTAGGAACCTGCATGGTTTTTGAGAGTACAAAAGCAATTGGAACGGCTTCACGTTTTCCATGATGCATACGACGCGCTTGCGCTCATTCAGAAAAACGGCATCGAAAACAGGGCAGAATATGGAGTGTATTGCATTCGCCCGCGACCCATCGCGGCCGAAATCAAACAATAGGGGAATCGCTTTGGCTCTGAACATCAGGCCCCTGGCTTTTTCGAACAGCGTCTTTGCCGCGAGAGCCGTCCACAAAATCCGGTCGTTCTTGAGTATGGAAGCGCATTGCATTCGTTTATTAGATGCAAGCAATAGTTAAAAAGTCTTTTGTGGGTAATTTCGTCATGCGAATTCTAAATCATTTAGCAATTACGCCGGACGGGAACAGGCGCTATGCTAAAAAGCATTTCTTGCCGTTCAAGCAGGCGTACTGGGCTGGCTTTGACAAGGTAAAGGAAGTGCTCGATTGGAGCGACGAGCCGGATAAAATAACCGTTTGGGCATTGTCCCTCGATAATTTCGTCAAGCGTTCTTCCTTCGAACTCAAGATCCTATTCAAGCTCATGCAAAGGCATGTTGACGAAAGCCTTGAAAAACAGTCTTTCATCGACCGCGGAGTGGGAGTCAAGTTCTTCGGCAGGCGGGACCTCTTGCCCCGAGAGCTTGACAGAAGATTTGCGCTTTTGGAAGAACAGACTGAAGACCAGGAGACNNCTCCGGCAGGGACGAGCTTCTTTCAGCGGCCAAGGCGATTGCGCGGGACGTTAAGGAAGGGAAGATAGACTTGGATAATTTGGACGAGCGCGGTTTCGAAAACTACCTGTACTACAAGGAATCGCCGGACTTGGTCATTCGCACGGGCAACGCCCAACGCCTTTCGGGGTTAATGCCTTGGCAGACTGCTTACAGCGAGATATACTTTTCAGACAAGTTGTGGCCTGAATTCGGAAAGAAAGACTACGATGCGGCCCTAGACTTTTACCACGCGACAGAAAGCAGGAAAGGAAAGTGAGAAATCGCCCCAAGGCATACGCGTTGTACCTACTTTTTGCGATAAAAGCAAATATTTATTAATTTGTAGGGGCAAGTTATTTTCATGGTCAGGGTTGAAAAGAGAGTGGCCGGAGGGGAGAGCTATTACTACCTGGGGCATTCTTTCCGCTTTAAGGGCAAAGTTCGGAAGAAGGAGCTTTACCTTGGGAAGGCAGTCCCTAGGGACATTGAAGCGGTGAAGAAAAAGTTCATGCAGGAAATTTACGCGGAAAAATGGTTCGGCGTGTTTGATAAAATCAAGTCGGGCTACGGCAGGGACCAGGCGAAAGCTCCGGATTACGTGAAGGAAAAGGAGCTTGAGGCTTTTGCAATAAAGTTCACTTACGACACTAACCGCATTGAAGGCTCGAAGCTCTCGTTCAGGGATACTGCGAACCTCCTCCAAAGGGGGATAACGCCGAAAGAAAAGCCCGTCCGGGACATTAAGGAGGCTGAATCGCACAACAAGGTTTTCCGCGAAATGTTGGAATACTGCAAGAACTTCAGCCTGCAAATAATACTTTACTGGCACAGGCGCTTGCTTGAAAACACGAAAGCCGAACTGGCTGGAAAAATAAGGGACCATCAAGTGGCAATCTCCGGAAGCAGGTTCATGCCGCCATCGCCAGTTGAAGTCGCTCCCCTTTTGAAAGAATTTTTCAGGTGGTATGAGAGAAGCAAGACTGGGATGAATGCAATCCAGCTTGCCGCGCTGGTGCATTTGAAACTCGTAACGATCCATCCTTTTGGCGATGGCAATGGGAGGATAAGCAGGCTTGCAATGAATTTTGTCCTACACAAGCGCAAGTATCCCATGCTCGACATAAGGTACGAAAAAAGGACGGGATATTACAATGCACTAGAGCGTGCGCAGGTTAAAAATGACGAGGGCATTTTCCTGAACTGGTTCTTCAAGGCCTACGCGAAGGAAAACAAAAGGCATTTGAAGGGCGGCTAATTTTACTGGCGACAGAAAGCAGGAAAGGAAAATAGTTAGAAGAGAACTTTGGCTTAAGCCGTTCTTCTTGAAGCTCTTTGAGCAGCTGCAGCGGACAGTGCCTTAACAGCCAACTGGGAAAGCGCGATGGGCATGCGAATTTCTCCAGGCAAGCTAACCCTCACGTGTTCCTCGCGCATTCCAGAACTGCGGGCAAGCACAGATCTTATTCTACGGTTCAAGTCTGCTCTCGGCCTTCCCATTGGAAGCGGTGAATTAACCCTGCCCGGAAGGCGCGGCGTGCGAGCAAGCTCAACATGTAAAATGTGGTTTGCCCCTTGGCGCGTTAAGTTAGATCTAGTTACGGAAAAACCGTAGGGGCCAACCATAATGTGCGAAGGCAATCTTGGTGGAAGGCGTTTGGGAGTTGAACGTTGTTCAAAAAGGGGTCTTGACATGGAGAAATATAGGAGAAAGCGTTTTTATTGGTTTCATCACGCCCTATTCCTGAAAATAAAGTCCATGTCCCCGAAATTCTCAAGCAAGAACGGGACTCCGGACAGTTTTGCAAATCCTAACGCCATGTCCAGAGCGTAATTTGGAAGTGAGAACAGGTGCGAGTGCAAAAGCCAATGCAGCTGAAAGGTTTTCGCGAAAGCCCCGCGCCAACGCTCTTCGTAATCGAGGGCGTTGCCTTTGAAATAATTTTCAACCGCATCAGCTGCCTTCAAACCGCAATAACCTCCGAAGGCAATGCCTCCGCCGGTCGTGCTTTTCACTTGCCCTGCAGCATCACCAACGAGCAAAAGCGTGTCTTTCTGCGTTTGCTCGCGTGGGAACAGGGGGATGGAATAGTTGAACTCGCGGCCTTTCTTGTTCGAATCACTAAGGCCAAGCTTCTGCAACAGCCTGCTTTTCCCTGCGTTAAGGGCCGAAGGGTTGATTGTCGCCAAACCCACGCGCGCAGTAGTTTCGTCAACGGGCACGGTCCACGCAAAAAAGCCTTGGGCGAGCGCTTGGTCGAGAAAAACGTGCACCTTGTCCGCTGGCGCTTGGGCATAGGAAAATTCGGCTTCCCAGGCTGAAACAAAATGAGGGAACGCAGGAAATCCACCTTCCCTTGCAACGAACGAACTCAGCCCATCACAGCCAACTACGACTTTCGAGTGAAAGTCATTGCCGCCAGCACTTAAATTCCAATTTCCATCGTGTTTCGAGAGGCTTTCCGCGCGCGAGTCTAAAAACAACTCGACCCCTTGCTTTTGGGCTTCGGCAACGCACTTTTCGTCGAAAGCCTGGCGGTCGAGGACGAAAGCAACGGGTTTTTTCGTGGTCACTGAAAAGGAAACACGTGGGCCGTGGATTACTGCGCCGTGAATCTCTTTCAAAACCGTAGGCCTGAAATCCACGCCGCTTTTTTCAAGACCGCTGCGCGAAACGAGGGCAGTGCACTTGTTGAACTTTCCAGGCTGGGAATGTTCTTCAAGCAAAGCCACGTCAAGGCCTTTTGCCGCAAAGGCTTTTGCAGTCATGCCCCCAACGCAAGACGCGCCGACAATAGTGCAATCGAAATTCCGCAATAAAACACCTTGAAAACAATAATTCTCTTGAAAACCTTAAACTAAATTCAGCCAAGCCAGTTTTTGAGCTTCTTGTTTTTCCTCAGCTTGGCAAGACCAAGGTTAAGCAGGCGATTCCACTCGCTTCCATCAATTTTCTTCAGGTCTTGCCCGTGCGGGAAATCCAAACCATATTCTTCAGAAACAACCGCTTGCTCTAAAGAGGGTAAACCCGTGAGCGCTTTAACAACATCTTCCCTTAACAAATCATGCGCTACAATCTCATCCAAATCAACAACAATAGGGACTCTCTCCCTTCCTTTCTGCTTACTACTGGGGCCGCCCCAACCAGCGGGCCTATGCAACTCAACAGCCTTGCGCAAACGATAATCTTCCCAAAACCGTTTTACGCCATAAAGGTGTTTAGCACGAAACTCCAGATCAGCATTAAGACGCTTCAAACGCTCGGTCTTATCCCTCACAAAATCCGAATCGGCATTGCGACGCCTCAAAACCTTTCTAGTACGCTCAGCCCTAGCCCTAGCAAAATCCGGATCCTCATTAAGACGCTTAAAAAGCTCACTAGCACGCTTGCGTGCATCGCCAATGCGCCTTAAAGCAGTTAGTATTTCCTTGCGGCTTTTTCCCTCTAAACGGGATATTGCAAAAGGGCTGTGGATAGGAAAATAGGCGTTCCGAACAACTTCCAAAGCCTCATCTGGATGATACCGTTTTCGCAAAAAAGTTGTTGTTTCAGCTATAGTGTAGCCTCTAGCTAACAACGCCAACGCCCTACTTCGAAACTTAGCTTTCAAAAGCTTGCGCGCCAAACAAACACCAAAAACAACTGGAAATTCAACCGCAATAAAACTATGCCTTACTCTCGCTCGAAAAATCTCAGCTTGAAAAGCGCGGCGAGCATCTTGAACGCAATGAGAAGCCCGTTCCAGTAGGTTATGGAACCGCCTTCAGCCGCACGCCATTCTATGGGAACTTCAGTAACCGGAAAGCCCATTTTATTTGCATTCACCAGCACGTCAACGTCCCACACGAAATTCATAGTGTGCACGAGTGGCATTATTTTCTTGGCAGCATGGGCCTTGAAAGCCTTGAAACCGCACTGGGTGTCCTTGTAGGAAAGCGAGAAAAGCAAGTGCACGAGCGAGTTGAAAGTAAAGGCGAAAAACCTCCGCACGCTTTGGATTTCGGCATTTGAATCCGGCATGTAACGCGAACCGATGGCAATATCTTTGCCATCAAGGCCTTTCAAAAGCTTTGGAATTTCTGAAGGCGAGACTGAAGAATCTGCATCCATCATTAGCATAACGTCACCCTTGGCTGCAGCAAAACCCTTCAAGAGCCCGCCACCCTTGCCCAGGCGCTTCGGGAAAACCAACAGGCGCAGTTTTCCTGCAAGCTTGTTGCTCGAAGCAAAACGCCTCACAACTTCGGCCGTGCGGTCAGTGCCGTCGAACACCACGATTATCTCGAAGTTCATCTTGCTTTTCTTTAGGAAAGAGAGCAGCTTTTCGAGAGTTGGGCCTATTCGCTTTTCCTCGTTGTAACAAGGGATTATGACTGAAAGGAGTTTAGGCTGCAAAAAACAAACACCATTCAAAGAGTCGACAGTTCAATTCTGCATTATGCTTTCGAGGGAAGGCAGTTTAATGCTTGCCGGAAAAGCACGGGCAAACAAATCGTAAACACTCTGCAAATCTTTTTGAGTCTTGCCCTCGAACCTTGCGCTAAGCAAAGGCTCGGTCTGCGAAGCGCGCACCAAACCCCAGGCCGAGGCATCGGCATACTTCACTCCGTCGGCAGTTGAGAGCTTGAGGTTTTGCGATGAAAGGCTTTTCTTCACCGTTTCCACAGCCTCGTCCTTAATCTCGCACGGAATGCGCAACTCGCGAGTAGAGAAATAAGTTTTAACGCTTGCTGCAAGTTTAGATGCAGCCGCGGCCTTGCTTTTCACCAGCCAGGCGAGCTTGGCGCTTGCAAACAGGCCGTCGTCAAAGCCATTGTTTTCGGCAAAGCAAACGTGGCCCGTGGTTTCGCAGGCGAACACCGCTCCCTCGCGGATTGTCTCGCGCACGGCAATCCTTCCGGCACGCGTTTCAAAAGGAATCCCGCCCAGACTGGCTATTTCCTCTGCAACGGCCATCGAGCAGCGCAATTCAAAACCAACCGTTTCCCCTCGCGGCAGGGATTCCAAAACCTCGCGGATGAAAAGCACGTTCGCCGCATCGCTCGAAATAATCTTGCCTTTCTCGTCGACAAAAACAGCCCTGTCGCCATCCCCGTCGTAAGCTATGCCTAGATCGGCGCGTTCGGCCAAAACTTTTTTCTGCAAATCCACTAGGTTTTCCTGCTTTGAAGGGTCGGGCAAGTGGTTTGGGAAAGTGCCGTCGGGCTCGCAGTAGAGCGGAACGACTTTAGCGCCGAGCTTGCGGAACAATTTCACGGCCACGCTNNAACAATCCCGTTGCCGCCATCAATCACCACTTTCAAGCCATCAAGCTTGGAAAGCTTGGTTGAAACAAAGCGAAAATACTCTTCCAAAACGTTTTGCTGGCTTGAAACCCTGCCCCACGCAGAGCGGGGCTTTTCAAGGAACTGCCTGGACGAAAAAGTTTTTTCAACGGAGTAAAGCTCGCGGGAAGACAACGGCCAAATGCCATTGAGCATCTTCACCCCGTTGTACTTCGGCGAGTTGTGGGATGCGGTTATCACGGCCGCACCGTCGGTTTTCAAAGCCCAGCAGGCGAAATAGGCGACCGGAGAGGGGACTACACCCGCATCGAAAACGCTGCAGCCCGTGGAGGTTATGCCTTCCACGAAAGCATCACGCAGTGACTTGGAGTGAGTGCGGTTGTCCCTGCCGAGAACTATTTTCGGAGGGCGCTTTGTCTCGCTTTTCTTCAGGACGCCTGCCAGGAAAGTGCCGTAAGCTTTTCCTAAAAGACCGGCTTCGCGCTCGGTCAGGTTTGCGCCATAGATGCCGCGCACGTCGTAGCCGCCGAAAATGCCTTCGATTTTTGCGTTGACCATGAAAATCCACTGGAAAAACGGAAGATAATATTTACGCCCCTGCGGTTTAAAACAATGACTAACGAAAAAGTATTTAAACGTAATACTTAGTAATACTAATGGGCACTGGGTTGCTCTTTTAGGTATTGGTGGAAAACATGCTTACTAGAATTAGCCTTACCATTGACGGGAGGCTTTTGGACAAGGTGGATGCGCTCGTGGATGGTGGGGAGTTCAAGAACCGCTCGCAGACGATTTCAATGCTCTTGCGCAAGAGCTTGAGCGGCTCGCTCGTGGAAAGGGCGGTTGTGCTCGCGGGCAAGAACAACTTCCTCCTTGAAAAAATTCTTATTTGGCTAAAGAAAAACGGCATTGACGACGTGGTTATAGCGAGTGGAAGGAACAAAGCTATAGCTGAGAAAATAGGTGATGGAAGCGCAATGAGCATTCGCGTGGAATACACGCACGACGAAAACAGGGGAACCGCCCTTGCATTGAAGCAGGCGCGCAGGCTGTTGAAACAGCCGTTCATCCTATGCTACTCGGACGTTTTCTGCGAGAACCTCAACCTGCGGGATGTGCTTTCGTTCCACGATTCACGCAAGGCCGTGTGCACGCTCGTGCTCACGTCAAGCAAGCATCCGAGCAACTACGGCGTTGCGAGAATGATGGGAGACAAGGTCATAGGTTTTGACGAGAAGCCCACTTCAGCCGAAGGCTTTCTCGTCAACGCGGGCGTTGCAGTGTGCAACCCTTCAGTTTTCGAGCACTTCAGCCGCGAGGCGAGCTTCGAAAGGCACGTTTTGCCGTCGTTGGCAAGGCAAGGCCAGCTTTCCGGATTCTTGTATTACGGTAAGTGGTTACATTGAAGACATCCCTTTTTCTTTGGTAAAGAAAAAGGCCTGTCAACCCCAAAAAGAAACGATAGGCAGGTCAACCCCAAAAGAAAACTTAATTGAGTGTGAAAATATTTTAAGTGCAGTTGCTGAAATTGAAGGAGGGATTTGTGTGAAAGTTCAGGAAGAATTGTTGATTTTACCGTTCGACCACAGGGGCACTATTACGGAAAAGTTGATGGGAATAAAAGGCCGCCAGCCGACTGAAGAAGAAACGAAAACAGTGGCAGAAATCAAGAGGGTGATTTACGACGGGTTCCAGCTTTCCCTCGCTAAAGGCGTACCGAAGGAAAAAACCGGCATTCTTGTTGACGAGCAGTTCGGCGAAGGCATCCTGCGCGACGCCTGGGCTAAAGGGTTTACGACCGCCTGCTGCATTGAGAAATCAGGGCAGGATGAATTCCAGTTCGAGCACGACGACTGGAAGGGGCACATTGAAAAGGTCAACCCCACCTACGCGAAAGTGCTCGTGCGCATGAACCCCGAAGGCAATGCCGAAGCAAACGAAAGGACTTTGCAGAGGCTGAAGATTTTGGGCGATTACTTGAAGAAAACCGACCGAGGATACTTGTTCGAACTCATAGTAACAGCCACGACGCCCCAATTGGTACAGTGCGGCAACTCAAAGGAAAAGTTTGATTCCGAACTGAGGCCGAAACTCATGGTGCAGGGAGTGAAAATGGTGCAAGAGCACGGCATAGAGCCGGACGTCTGGAAGCTTGAGGGAGTGGACAGGCGCGAGGATGCCGAGGCGCTAGTGGCGCAAGTTCGGGCTGAAGGCCGCACTGCTGGAATAATCACGCTTGGCCGTGGGGAGAACAAGGACAAGGTGCGCGAGTGGCTGAAAGTCGGCGCAACAATACCTGGCGTCATTGGTTTTGCAGTTGGCCGGACGATATTTTGGGATGCTGTGAAAGGCTATTACGATAAAACTATTGACAGGCAGAAGGCGGTTGAGATAATCGCGCAGAATTACAGGGAATTCGTCGACCTTTGGGAGAACGAGAAGAAGGGATGAAAAATGGACAGGAACCTTGCGTTGGAATTCGTTCGCGTGACTGAAGCTGCAGCCATTGGAGCATCG
>DUGE01000102.1 GCA_013331595.1 Microcaldota archaeon
TTGGGGGTAACGGACCTTTTCTTTTCGCTAAAAGAAAAGGGATGTCAGCGGCATTGCTCAAGCCTGCAGTAGCTGAATAGGTATTTCTGGCGCGTGGAACCTGGCCATACTATTTCAAAATCCTTAAGGGTGGAAGTGCGGCCTGTGGGCGCAAACAAGGCGACCGAACTCGTATTCTGGCCTATTGCAATCCCGTTGGCATTGACTTTCACCAATGCGATTATGGAAGAGATGTCTTCAGTGCCGGGGTTAGTGAAAGAACAAGTTCCTTCAACGCGCAGGGAACTGTCAGCCTGGAGCATGGGCTTTACGGGCTTTGCGCCAAAGCCGAACCACTCGGCAGGCCGGTAGTACTGCGGAAGCAAGTCGCAAGTCACGCTTCCCTGCGAAGAGCCTCGGGCGAAGTAAAAATAGGCTGCAACTGCAACCAAAAGCACGAGAACAATTGGAATGAGGTTTTGCTTCATCCCTCCCTCCCCGCCTGGCGCGCCGCCTTTTGCAGCGCCGGCAACCATCCCAAAAGCTTTGGAAATCAGCTCCAGCCACCCTGCAGGCTTCTTCATTTTCNNGGCTTTTCGGGAATGGCGTCCAAACCCTGCGGATTTCCGAGAAGCACGTCAATGTCGATTTTGAAGCTGTCGCCTGCAACATCAACCCAAACCAAGTAAGAGGGAATGTAGTATTTCGTCGCTGCTGAAATGGTGACCGAATCTTTCTGGATGCCGGCGTGGGCTGCAATCTTGGCTGCTGCAACGGCATTAAGCTCGTTCTTGGCTATTGCAGTTGGCAGGACGTCCGCCTCAATCCCAGCCTCGGTTTCCTTTGTTTTCTTCAAAGCCCGGTCGAGAATGTAAGGGACGTAGTCGTTCAACTCGCCGGAATAGGCGTTGAGCGCGGTTTTTCCCGTTGGGGAAGATTCGCCTGCAAGCACGTCGAAGGAAAACATCCAGTAGGGAGTGTAAACCATTTTCACGTCGGAAATGTCGAACTGCTTCCAACCCCTGCGTACGAGTTCTTTTTGTATGATCCCCAATGCCGCCTCGGGCGTCAGCACGGTTTTGAAAGTGGTCGCGTCGAGAAGCATTTCAATCCAAAAGGTATTTCGCGCAGGCGGTTTTTAACGGTTTTCGAAACGCTTGCAGGCACCCAGTTCAAAAAACAATGCTGATTTTATAATAGGCGGCCACTTTAAGCGTATGGCAGAAATTTTTTCAGGCAGAAATTCCAGAGTTACGCTTAAGGGAACCCGGGCAGTGAAAGAATTGCGGTTGCAGCACTTAAGCCCGCGGCAAATTTTAAACACTATTTATGCCCATAAGTTAGCCCAAGTTGTGTTGGAAGGCATTGCCGACGTAATTCAATTTAAGGCAGTTGCTGCACAACCCAAGAAACCGATACCGGGCATAAAAGTGCGTCTTCCAAAACAGGCTGCTAGAATCGTTCAACGAGAACCCGGAAAGGGAGTGCTGGTAAGCAAAAGAGTGCAATTGGACGAACCAAGCCAAGCATTTTTCCGGCACTACGGTGAGACCAGGCACTTTCGGCCTTCTACTTGCGAACAATGCAGTTTTCACAATAGCAGATTTGAAGAAACGTTTCGGAACCACGCCATCAGCTTATTGACAGCAGCAGGCGTTAGGGGATACAGAGGCTGGTTTTTCATCCCGTGGAATGTGGGGGTAACGCCAGACGGAAGAAAAGTGTTTTTTGAGGTTTGCAGGGACAACCAAGCTAATATAGAAACCAGGGTATCCGTGAGAAACTACGGGCATAATTTTCCGCCGGACAAGGCAAGGCGCTTGCGAAAAATAATGAGGGAATACAAATATTTAGCAACAAGGCTAACCTCGAAAGAGTTGAAAAAAAGAAAAAATGGAACTACAGAAAGAGAAGAAGAAGGAAAATAAAAAAAGAGAATTCAGCCTACCTTCTGCGCTTTACTATCTTTACGTTGTGCGGCGTGAGGAGAATTTTGTCCTCGTCGATGCGCGCAATGTCGCCGTTCTGCTCAACGGTGAAAGACTTGAGTTTGGCGATGACTTCCTTCAGCTTCGTGGAGTTCTTCGCTATGGGCGCAATGTTCAGCAGGACGAGGTTGCGGCTCTTCAGCTCTTCCTCGACTATTGAAACATCCGTTTCCCTCTGCAGGGCAATGGGCTTCACGTAAAAATCGGCTTCCTTGTGGAGAACGTCCACTTCCTCTGCCTCTGCGGCAGTCATAAACTCGTCGAGATTCATGTCCCTCTTGATTCCCAGCGCTTTGGTAAGCCCGTCGAAAACGCCCATTTTTTTCACCTTCAATTTGCAAAGTCAAAGAATTTTTTATAGTTAAAGAAACATAACGGCTAGTTTTTAAAAGCCTTTGCTTCCGCAAATCGCGAGTAAAAAACTTTGCCGCGCAAAGCATTTAGGCGTTCCGCAAGGACAGCAAAACAAATAAATGCCGCCCAAAAGCAATTAACTAGAGATTGTGCGGCATAGCGGTGGGCTTATGGTGGATTTCGCCGAAATACTTGAGGAAGGCAACACTATTTTCAGGGACAAGGGAGCGCTCAGCCCCCACTACGTTCCGGAAACCCTCTTGTACAGGGACGAGGAAATCAGGAAGATAATGGTGTGCCTCGCGCCTGCGCTGAAGGGGCAAAAGGCGAAAAACCTCTTCGTTTACGGGAAAACCGGCACGGGAAAAACCGTAAGCACCAAGCACGTTTTGGACAAGCTCTTGCAGCAGGGCAACCCCCACGTTTTCGGGCTGTACATGAACTGCCGCGTTTACGACTCGCGCTATAAAATCCTCCAAAAAACGATTACCGAATTCCACCCGGACATCGCCAAAACGGGATATTCATTCGCGGTTTTGTACGAAAAATTCCTAGATTGGCTGGAGGAAAACGGGAAGCACGTCGTACTGCTTTTGGACGAAATCGATCTCGTCAAAGATTTGGACCAGATGATTTATACGCTGACTCGCGTGAACGACGACTTGCGCGAAGGCAGCCTCACGCTCTTGGGCGTAAGCAACAAAGTCGGGTTTACCAAAAAGCTGGACGCGCGCTCGCGCTCTTCGCTATGCGAGGAAGAGCTGGTGTTCCAATCTTATAATGCCAACCAGCTTTCGGGCATTTTGAAGCAGAGGGCGGAAAAGTCTTTCCACGAAGGCACAATCGACGATTCCGCAATCAACGTCGCAGCCGCGATTGCAGCGGCGGATAACGGCGACGCGCNNGCTGAGGAAGACAAGGCGTTTGAAATCATTTCCTCGCTTCCCGAACACCAACAGCTGGTGCTTTACGGCCTCGCAAAACTGGGCGGCGACACTAAATACAAGCGGTTGGTGGAGGAGGGCGGAGCCAAGCTTTACTTCAGCGGTGAGGTTTACGAGGCG
>DUGE01000112.1 GCA_013331595.1 Microcaldota archaeon
TTGCCCTCGTCTCCCCACTGCGCCCCGATAATGGCCTTAATCATGTTTTCCCACGCAACCCCACGAACTCTAAAGAAAAATGAACGTTAATGCAGAAATTCTTTGAATTTCTGCAGCTATAGAAATTGGTTTAACCAATTTCTATTTAAAAACCTTGCTCGCTCACGCCTGCGGTCTTGTAGCCTTTCGTCTTCTCGGCAATGTCTTTCGCAATCCAATCGCTCTTCTCAACCGCAAGCCCAACGTGCTTGGAAACGTCAAACAATGCTTTCAATTCCTTTTCAGGCAAAAGCCTTGAAATGCGCTTGTCTCGTGATACCAAACTGAAAAGATTGTTTTCCCCACCTGACTGCATTGAATCCCAGGCTTTGAGCGAGTGCTCGCGCAGGATTTCATGCGCTTCTTGCCGTTCCATTCCTTTTTTCACAAGCGCTGCGAGGACTTTTTCCATTGCGGCAAAAGGCTCGAAGTCGGCAAGCGTTTTTTCAATGTATTTTTCGTTCACGCGCAGGCCTTCAATTACCTTAATGCTTTGAATCAGGCACTCGTCCAAGGCAAGGAACGCTTCTGGCATGAAAATCCTGCGATTGGCAGAATCGTCAAGAGTGCGCTCTAGCGCGGAAAGCGAAGCATTCTCCCAAGCCATCGTTGCATAGCCGGGCACCAGGCGGGCGAGGGAGCAGATGCGTTCGGTCTTCATTGGATTTCGTTTGAAGGGCATTGCGCTTGAGCCGACTTGCTTTTCGCCGAAAGGCTCGTTCGTCTCCTTGTTCTGCATGAGGCGCAAGTCAAAAGCCATTTTGTGCAAAGATTGCGCGAGCGAGGCGAGCTTGGCCAAAACCAAGTAATCCTGCTTGCGCGGGTAAGTTTGGGTTGTAATCGGGAAAGCTCCGAGGCCGAGCTCTTTCATGGCTATTTCTTCCATTTTGCGCGCTTTTTCCTTGGAGCCCAAAAGCTGTTCGTAGGCCGCGCTTGTCCCGACCGCGCCTTTGAAGCCCTTTCCCCACAATTCGCCTTTAATCCATTCCATTCCGCCCAAGTCTTCGGCAAAGTCCTGGGCGTAAGATGCAAAGCGATAACCCAAGGTCGTTGGCTCTGCGGGCTGGAAGTGCGTGTAAGCCATGCAAGTCGTGTTCTTGTGTTGCAATACTTTTTCCCTTAGTTTTTTCAATAATAGCGCAGTTCTTTCGCAAAGGATTTCCAAACCACCGCGAACAGCAAGAACTTCGGCATTATCAACAATGTCCATGCTTGTTGCACCAAGATGGATTTTGCCCCCGCCGGCCTTGCACTGGGAAGAATAAACGCGGATTTCGGCCACAACGTCGTGCTTCGTCTGTTTTTCGATTTCAAGGCTCTTGGCCAAGTCGATTTGCGTGGAATGGGCCTTGATGTCTTTCAATTCAGCGTCTGAAACCAAGCTCATCTTGTTCTGGGCAGAAGCAAGGGCAACCCAGACTTTGCGCCAATTGAGGCGAGTCTGGCGTTCGGAAAAGATGCTGCGCATTTGCGGAGAGCCATACCGCCAGGAAAAAGGAGACTCGAAAGCGTCACCCTGGCCCACGTTTACCCACCAAACATAGTTGAAATAGGATTTGGCCGGCGAAATATAAAAAGGTTGTTTTCGATATTTAGTTTGCCGCTTACCAAAAAGCTATTAAAGTAAGTCCTGCCTTACTCTATCGTGAAGATTTATGGAATTTGCTTTCGCCAATGTTAGCTCCAAAGGTCAAATAGTAATTCCCAAGCAATTGAGAAAAAGGCTAGGGCTGAAGAAAGGAAAAAGGCTGGTGTTTCTAGTGAAAGGCAAAAAACTGCTTGTCGAGCCTCTGGAAAACGTGGAGCACCTGCTTGAAGATGATTTCAGCGATCTCCTGCAAGCTTCTGCTTCCTCAACTTCTTTTTGGGATAATGAGAAAGACGAGGTTTGGAATAGTGTTTAAACTAAACCAAGGGGACTTGGTTTTGGTGCCTGTTCCTTTCACTGACTTGAGCTCTTCCAAAAAACGCCCTGTCCTGGTTTTGTCAAACGACGCATATAATCTCAAGAGTGAAGATTTTTTGGTTGCGGCTGTCACCTCGCAAGTGACGCAACGGTCTTACGCGGTAATTATCGAAGAGAAAGACTTGGTTCAAGGCATTTTGCCCCTGACCAGCCAGGTGAGGTCGGACAAGCTTTACTCCCTGAGCCAAAAGTTGGTTGTGAAAAAATTCGGCAGGTTGAAAAAAAGCATTTTTGAAAAAGTTGTGGGCGAGGTCAACTCTCTACTCAAGGAAAAAGGCTAGCATTTATCCAAAGTAGTAAACTCTGCGTTTGGCAGCTTTTTAACTTCACTCAAAACTTTTTTTACCAGCTCGATTTTCTCTCTTGCTTGCCTTTCGTCGAGCCTTCCGTCCTTGCGCGTCATGCGCGTGTGCCACGAGTGCGTTGCAATGACGATTGGGCCTGCTTTCATTTTGATGCCTTGCTTGACTAGGCTGAGGTAATCCTCAGCTTTCCTATCTCCTTCCATCAAAGGCCAGAGGAAGCCCTGCATTTTCTTTCCCTTCGCATCAACGCCCTCAAAAACCGGGATGCGCCTCAAGCCTTTTTCCGTAATGGGCTTAGTCCCGTAAAATGAAGAATCGTACTCGAAGTTTTCGCTGGCTATTTCAAGCATTCCGCTGTCCCAGCCGAGGTACGGGGTGCGAATGCCTTTGATTTTGCGGGCGAAAGTTTTTTCCAACGCTTTCTTCCCCCTGGCGATTATCTTCGCCCGCTTTTCCTGGGGGATTTTCACGCCAGTCTTCACGCCGGCGAAATCCTCATGGTGAAAACCATGAAATCCGATTTCGTGCTTTTTGAAATTCTTTCGCAAGTCCATTTTATCCTTGAGCTTGAGGGCGGTTTGCGCTTCGAAAAAGAAGGTTGCGGGAATTTCAAGCTCTTCCAGAATACTGAGCAAGTCTTTCAATCCTGCTTCAGTGGCAGAAAAAGCTGCTTTGCTTTCGCCAAAGGTAGTTGCTTCAAACGGATTTCCGTCAATGTGATGGGAAGAATCGCGCTCGGTGTCAATGCTGAAAACAACGAAAGTCATTGATTTGCCCTTTCAAGTGTGATAGTGAAACTTCCTACTTCGTGCATAAGAAACGCTATTTTCCAACAACTTTTGAGCCTTGGAAGATTCGGGCAGAATCCACATGATCCTGCCTTCGTTCGTGATGAAAATCTTGTGGGAGTCAGTTAAGTATTGCAGAATAAGCTGGAAAGTCTGGTACTGCACTTTCTTTTTCAACGAGCGCCACAATTGCATTCTAGTTGAATGCTCTTTTGCCGTTTTTATTGCTTCCTCTACCATTAGCACCGTGTCAAGGCGCGGGTAGTGCAAAACTTCTTGAACTTGAGGGTAAGCCACAAAAATCACTTATATAGACTTATACAACTGGGCTTTTAAGGTTTCGCTTTTTTTTCAATCGATTCCCTCGATTTTCTTTGCGGCTTCAAAAGTGTTCTGCAAGAGCATTGC
>DUGE01000056.1 GCA_013331595.1 Microcaldota archaeon
CGAAAACCACAATCACTTACACCTCGGGCACGGAAACCTGCACTTTCTGCAACAACCTCGGCAACCCTGCTGACAGCACTAACTACGACGAAACCACCCAATCTTGCATCCTGCCAATAAACCCCGATGCTTCATACCCGCCGTTCTGCACTCCCGAATCTCAATTCAATTCGGCAACGCAAGTTTACTGCGACTCGCGCTGTTCCCTGCGCGACCTCAGCACTGACGAGGGAAGCGAAAACCTAAAGATGGTTCTGGTAGTCGGTTACAATGAGTCCTACCGCGCTTCGGCAACCGCGCCTTCAACCGTATGCTCTGCAGATTTCGCGGTTGCAAGAACGCAGATTACTGACGTTGAATACCAGGATTGCATTACCGGCAAGGGCGCCTTCTGCCCGATAGTCACACTTACTGATTCTCTAGACGGCCAACGCAAGCCCGTTTGCGTCCCGCCCTCTTCAACAGTCAACGGCCTGCTCTCTTCCGACGAGACCGATGAAAACTCTCCTGATGTGCCGGATTCCTACACGCCTGTCTTGGCGAGATTCAACGACGGAAATGCAGGCAATCCGAACGACGACTTGTGGTATTGCGAGAGCGGAAACATTTTCGCAGTTTCAGACTTCTGCTCCCAGCAGGACTGCAACACCTACTGTTCGAACGGCGGNNGCGATTTCATCCCGGCCTGCGGGCCTGACGGAAGAAAACTGGTTGAAACTGCCGATGTTTCAACCCAGGATTTGAATTCCTCGCCCTTGGTTGAAGTGCCTTTCGCAAGATTCGCCCCGGCAGAGGCAGTGGGCTGGCCAATGGCTTTGTTCCCCTCGTCTTTCTCGCGCGGCTTCCAATACCACTTGACAGTAAACACGCAAGTAGTCCCGACCGCAAATTCGAGCGACGGCCAACAAGTTTTTGACGTGGTGAGCGGAAACGGCGGGCAGTACGTGCAAGCCGCCTTCCAAAACATTCTTGGCTCGGGCTATCCGCTTGGAGCGCCAAGCGCATGCAACCAAGGCAATTTCGCCTACCAAGGGATTTTCGACTTGCAATCCTCAGTTTCGCCACAGCAGTCCGGATTGCTGTGGAACAGCATGCTCTTGAATGAATTCAACCTCAACCCTGTGTTGTACCAAAACATCGCCTGCGGTTCGCCAATAAACCAAGGTGCAATCCCGTCGTGCCACTTGCTCTACCCCGTGCAAATGACAACTTCCGCCAATACCGCTTGCATAAGCTCGATTACCAAGTTCACGGGCGGCTCTGCGCCTCTGTCGAGCCTCAAGTTTGCAGGCAGGCTCGGCGGCTTCAAAGGCACCAAGAAATTCGCCATAACCCCAACCGGCTACGTCGTTTCCCTGGTTACCGGCGGCAAGTACAAGCAGGTGTTCGACTGGTGGAAGCCCGACGGCTCGTACGGAGGCACTTTTACCCTCAAGTGGAAGAAAACCAACTGGCTCAAGATGCTGTTGACAATCGCCATAGTTGGAGCCATACTTTGGTTTAGCGCAGGAACTCTTGCAGCTTTTATTGCTCCAGTTCTTCATGCTGCGGTTGGAGCAGTTATCATAGGGATACATTGGGCGGTAGTGATTGGCGGCGGTCTTGCCATGGCAAACACGTTGTATGGCGCGGCCACCAGCAGCACCAAAGGCTGCAAGAAATGGAAGGGCTGGGGCGACGACGCCCGCGCTACGGTGTACGGCTGCCGCAAGGACTACTGGCAAGTGAAAGGCCTAACCCCGCCAACTTGAAAAAAGAAAGATGTATTGCAAATGAACCAGACTTTCATGCTCGTTTCAATATTCGTTTTCCTTAGTCTTGTTCTAGGGCTTTTCGCGGGATTCCTGTATTTCGGCGGGTATTTTAACGTGCCGGGCGGCATTCCGTTCTTCCACCAAAACTTGTTCACCGAAAAATCTTCTTCTGCAACAACCAACCGGAATTTAAGTTCAGCCCTAGGCGTGCTTCCAACCCTAAACCCTTCCCCATCCCCTTCTCCCAGCCCCTCGCCCCAACCTTGACAACTCTTCTTTTCAAACATTGCACGGCTACCAAAATTGTTTTTAAGTCCCGGCTTCACAATACCTTTTTCCTAACGGTCTAATGGCTGGCGTTTAAGGTAGCACTAAAGTTCTTGGAGTGTTTGCATGGAAGAAAAATTCGCGTTCATCCTTTTCGCAATGCTCGTTGCTTTCAGCTTGGCTTTTTACTCTGCAATCCAAGACCAAGGATTTTTTTACACTCAAAAAACGACCAACGTCTCATTTTCCTGGTCCCGTTACTCCATTTCCCTGAGCCCCGGTTGGAACCTTTTCTCCACTATCCTATATGCTTCATCCCCGTCCCTCACTATTTTTTCAACCACTTGCGCAAGTGAAAACTTGTGGCATTACGACTCTTCAACGGCCTCTTACCAAAATCTCGGAGCAATGCAAAGCGGAGTTTCGATTTATCCGGGCGAAGGCTATTGGTTTTACGCTTCAACCACCTGCGAAGTCATTTTCCAAGGCGACCGCTATTCCGCCTTGACAGGCTTGCATTTGCGTGCAGGGTGGAACCAGATTGGCTCGCAGGCAATCCCCTTTTATCCCTTTGATTCTTACCTAGGTTCGTGTGTCGTTACGGACGGGCCGTTTTCTTTCGATACTGCTTCTAATTCTTATATTCAAACTTCAGCAATCCATCCTGGAAAGGCGTATTTCGTCAGGGTCCAGTCAGACTGCGTGCTTTCTGCCAGCATTCCCACGGTCACTCCAATCACCTCTCCAACTGCAACACCAACTCCAACGGCAACTCCTACGCCCACTGTAAGCCCAACGCCTTCACCTTCTCCTTCGCCTACTGCAAATGGAAGTCTCGGCTCTTGTGTTGATTCCGACCCAATCCAAAATGCAACCATCCGGGGAACGGTCAGCGGCAGGACTGATGCGGGCGCATCATACAATTATTCCGACACTTGCGTCACAAATCCCGTCTACCTAACTCAATACTACTGCGATTTGTCCACTCGGCTTAACATAAATTCCCACCTGTACCGATGCTCGGAGATTTGCTTGAATGGAACCTGCGCCCAAGCAACGCAAGTGGGCTAGCCGTTCTAATATTGGTGTTTTTCTAATATGGATGAAATATCTTCCAGACGCGACGACAGCCAAACTTTTTGGGAGCGGCTTAATGAAACGTGGTATGCTTTCACCACGTCACTGCAGGAAAAAGGCATTCTCGTTTACGACTGGTTCATTTCCCCGCTTGAAGACAACGGCATCCCCTCCCTGCCCACTGCAATAATCCTTCTTTTCGGCCTTTTGCTCATAGCAAGCTGGATTGCATTCCCCCAATCCCACTTGCAAACTACCTTGGCTTCGCCTTGCAGTGAGGATGACGGCGGATTAAGCATATACCAACGCAGCACAACTTCCTTCGAATCCGATTCTGGAGTTCTAACGCAAACGGACGAATGCCTTGACTCGCAAACCCTGCTGGAATACTACTGCGATGCAGGGCAAATAAAAACCGAACAGCACTCGTGCTTCAACTCGTGTTCCAACGGCGCTTGCACGCGCCAGCCTTCAGGCCAGCCCAGCTCTTTTGTGTTCCCCTCGACGCAGGCAAGCGGAACCCCGATACCGACAATACGAGATTTCGCTTTGCCTTCAGTACCAAGCTCTTCCCCAGCACCCACTTTCGTTCCTTTCACTGGCGGCGGTTCGGGTTATGGTGGAAGCGGTTACGGCGGTAGTTCAGGCGGTTCTGGAGATTCACAAACGCCTTCTCCCACTCCAACCGGAACTCCATCTTCAAACCCGTCAAACACCCCGCCTCCAGTGCCTTCAACAACGCCTTCAGCCACTCCCACCGTTTCCCCAACTTCAACTCCAACGAGCACTCCAACTCCCACGCCAAGTTCAACTCCAACTGTAACGCCTTCCCCGACTCCACGCTCGCCTCCAAACCCGCCTTCAGGCTGATTTGGCAAGTTTCTTGTTCTTCGGGGGTTTTCGATGGGTTTTTAAGCCGGGGGGGGGGCAAATGCTTTTCAGTTTGGAATAGAGAGGGTGATTTTGTTATGGCTTCTGGCAAAGTTGTGTCCGCTCAAAAAAGGACTGTGCTCTTGTTTCATCCTGAACCTAAAAATCTAGATGCCATGCAACGTGCATTAGCTGATCATCTTCCTCAAGCGGATTTTCGGCTAGTGCATAATTTAACTCGAGACGCTCATGAATTTGCGGTTAGGGATGCAATGGACGGACACATTGATGCTGCGGTAGTCTCAGGTAATAACGAGGCCGTTCGAGCTTTAGTTAAAGACCTTATCCCTTTTGTAGGAAAGGATAATGTTGTGGTTCATACGCGGCCTTCTCGCAAGCTTTCTAAATCTGCCGTAGATAAGCTGAAAAAAGCGCTTGGGGTTTAAACCAATTTTGGTCGCGGGGGGGATTGTAAGGCTCTCTGACCCTATGCCTTTTGCTTGAGCGCGTGCTTTTTCTCCTTTCGGAAGTTTCAGCCTAAACGCACTGAGCGGGTAACCTCCGTTCTTTCCGAGGCAATTCGCTACAGTGTTTTCAAACATGCCTGTTAACGAATTCTTCCAGCTATTGCATAAACGTAGCGACTGTTGGCCTTAGCACGACTTTCTTCCGCTCGCCGGTGAAAGAGCCGACGAACTCCCCGCCCGCATCGAGGAACTCCATTTCAAGCGAAGGGGCCATGGCCATTTCCGTGAACTTCGCCTTGTCTGAATCATTTAGAATGAGCGAAATCCTGTCCTGCAGGAATGCTATCCTCTCAAGCGCAGGCTTGGTGAGCTTCGAGAAGTCCGTTTCTATTGCGACGGCAAGTTTTTCCCCCTCCGGAATTTCAGGCAGGGAATTGAGCACGCTTTCCACGAACAGGCCTTCCATACCTTCGGAATTTCCCCTTGCTCCGTTGGGGAACGTGCAGAAGACCGCCGCACGCTCTTTCCAAGGCTCTTGCAGTTCCTCGATTGAATTTTTTCCGAAAACCGCCTGGTTGAGTTTCTCCACCACGCGCAGCGCCCTTACTGCCTTGGAGTTCTCGTATTTCACAATGCCTTTTTCCTTTTCGCCGGCCAGCTCGATTTTTTCGATCAACTCGGAAAGCGAATCCGCGCCCCAGGCGGTTTTAAGCGCGTCTTCAAGCGAATCGGGCAAAAACAGCCTGCTGAAAGAAGAGGGGGAAACTTGCTTCAAGTCGATGAAAAAACTCTTGCCTATCTCGAACTCCTTAACTGGAAAACCTTGGGGTTTCAAGCCCGCCTTTTCCAACGAAAGGGCGTCTGGATTGGGAAAAGCAATGCCGTGCAGGTATTTCGTATCGCCTATCACTATGCATGGTATTCCCGACTGCATCAGTCCCTCGATGCAAACTTGCATGGCCTGCATTCGCGTTTTCTTGCTGCGGCCGGAAATGAACGTGCTGCGAAGCTCGCCGGGAGGCAGTTCAACCTGCTCGTTGTCTGCGCTTGCAAAACCCAAAACCACGTTATGCTGTTCTTCGGCGTGGGCCTTTGTTTTCGTCGAGCCGAACAGGAATAGCGAAACCGGGTCGCCCAACAGGTTTTCGCTTGCGCCGTCTTCAGCCTTGTTCAAGTCAAGGGCGCTGCAGCCGTAGTTGGCAGCAACGTCTTCCGTTATCTTCGCAAGGCTTTCCAATTCCGAGTATTGCTCCTTGACCGTCTTGGCCAGCTCTTCTTTCTTGAACTCGAGGAACGCGGGTTTTGCTTCCAAAAGCAAGTACCTGAACCTCCGCCTCTCCACGGTTTTTTCAATGAACGTCAAATCGCGCTTTTGCTGCTGCAGGAACTTGTCAACCACCCCGAGCGAGCCGTCGAGCACAAGCGGCTTGCGCATTAGTACGAGTACGCCCGGCTTTTCCTGCGCCAAAATTTCGGCCGCGCTTTTTTCCTTCGCAAGCGAAGCTGGAGGGAATGCAACGACCAGGATTATTTTCTCGGGGTTGACGTAAATGCTGGTGGGAACGCCGTTCCAGTCGGCCGAAGCCATTTCCTTCCAAGGCCCGTGCGGCAAGCTCAATTCCATGCTTTTCATTAAGCATTTTGCTTTAAAGGAGTTTTGCATTTTCCCCGCGCGCCTTTAATTGCTTGAAACAATTAAAAAGCCCGTGCGGGTAATTCACTTCGAAAAAGTGGTTTCAAATGGACTTGAAAATCGTCGTGAAGGAACTCATTGACAAGGGCTTGTCGAAAGACCAGATTATTGAAAGCCTCAAGGAACTGGGCGTGGCCGACGCGGAAAAAATCTATGCCGAAGCAACCACTGCGCCCCAATCCCGCAAGGCTCCGCCAGTCAAAGCGCCCGAACCTGCTCCCAAGGCAGAAAAACCTCCGGCTGGCGGCGGAATGGGTGAAGTCAGCTTGAGCGAGATTGAGGGCAAGGAAGGCAAGAGCCTTTTCGGCGGCGAAGGGCAAAAGCCACCGAAGCAGAATGCACCAAAAACTCCCGAAGAGCTAGTGCAGGAACTTACCGACAAAGGCGAAGAAAAGAAACGCAAGGCCGAAGAGGAGGGCCTTGCAATGCCAGAAGTTGAGGAAGAGGCGGGCGCAAAGCCCGAAGATTTGGTTGAAGACGTAGGTGACGGGAAAGCTGCTTCTAAAAAACAAAGGCAAGATGAGGAAGACCAACCGCCGAGAATCATTTTCCCATCAATTGAGGAAGAGCCTGAGGAATCCAGTGGGAAGGGCGAGGAAGCCTCGTTGAAGTTCCACGAGGATGTGGAGAAGAAACTGGCCGAAATCGAAGGCAAGCCCGCAATTACTGTCGAGGAAAAGCTTGACGAGACCATCGCCCTTCTCAAGGCGTTGCGCGAGTTGAACAAGCAGATTCTGGATACCGACCGGAAGCTGTTGCTAAGGGCAAAGTGAATTATTTCTGCTTAAAGCAAAACTGTTCTTCCGGAGAATTTCAAAAAGTGCTTGTCTGTTGTAAGTATTGCTAATCCGCTTTCCTCGGCCAAGGCCATTATGAGGCAATCGACCAAACCGACTTGCTTTTCATTATTCGCAATGTTTTGGTTGAGTTCAAACCGAAGCTGGCCCGCGCGTTTTTCCGTTACCCTATTGCTTTGCAGTATGTCGTTAGTCCTGAGGATAATGAGCGACAGAAACTCGTCGGTTTTTTGACTATACCTAAAGCACCAGTGGGAGATTTCGGCTAGGGAAATAGCTGCGGTAAAAACTGGGTCTCCGCCGATTATTTCTACTGCTTTTTGCCCCTTTTCACTGTCCTTCAAAATTTCAATCCAAACTGAAGAGTCTACGATCAACATTAGCTCTTATTCCTCGTCCCTTATAAATGGTCCTGCACCTTTAGCCATTCCGAGCATTTTCTCTAGCAATTGTTTCCTGTTCTTCCGTATTTCGACGAATTCAATTTTCTGGTTCAATTTCCATCCCTGCTCTTCGGCATCCTTTTTCGAAATCGCTATTGCTACCGAATTACCCAGTTGCACGAGCCTTCCTTCAATGGCCATAGTCTCACCGTAATAACATGTTATAACGTAAAATAAAAAGATTTCGTTTTCGTGGCAAAACTAGGACGCTTTTGCTAGGGTTTGTTTTGTTGCCTGAAACCAATGCGGAATTAATACCTTCCCCAGTACCAGACTGCGAGCAAAAGCACTATGAGCACGAACGGGTCGGCGAAAAGCATTGACGACCAGACGATTTCGCGCAGGGGCTCGATGAACAGGAAAAGCAGTATTATTACAATCCAAAACCAGTCGCTGCCGCCCTTCATTTAAAACCCACCTTTTCTCCCTATTCTTTTTCCTGCATTTCCTTGCTTATAAAACCTACTGCAAGGTGGGGTGGCAAGGGGGGATTTATTACGCGTACATTAGGACGAAGAGCACGAGCGCGAGAAGCACTATGGGCACTCCCACGAGGTTTTTCAGCACGTCGAAATAGACTAGAAGGCCGATGATTACGAGTGGAATCAACAGGGGAATGGTTGCTGCAACCTCCTGGAAAATTTGGAACGGCAGCTCGATGAAGATTGCCGGACCCNNCCGTAGACCAGCCAGTTATCAAATCCGACGTTGCCGTTCGACACTGCCACGAATGTAAAAATGACCAAGACGAGCAGCACGAGCGTTTGAGTGTCCATGGTTTTTACCTTTTGCTTCATGCCCCTGATGTTAGACTCCAAGCGCCATTACTACCCAAGCAAGGAAGGCGAGCGTGCCAAAGCCAACCCCAACCCATTTGTCTAGGCTTTGCGCAAAATAAAGGAATGCGAGGATTCCCAACGGCAAGAGCAAGGGCGCACTGTTTCCCACCCCTACGATAAAGAGTTGCACGGGTATTTCGTAAACTAGTGCAAGGCCCGATACAAAGTCAATTCCAGTATTCCAACTGCCTGAGGAAAAGGCAAGGATGCTGAATATGAGTATGAATAGGAACCCTGCAGTTTCAACGTCCAGTCCGAGAAATGCCATTTAGTTCCCCACCTTTCGCGTTTTTGGTAAAACTACTGAATATCCTATGCAAAACCCCCTATTTAAAGCTTACTACCTGATGGTAGTAACAATGTGTGAGTGGTGTTGTGGGGGGGGGCTTTAAAACTATTTGAACGACTGGTACCACTTTTCGTAGTCCTTGTGCAGGGCGAAACAGCGGACTACGAATAGGGTTTGTGTTTCGTCTTCAAGCTCGTAGACAAGGCGGGCTTGCTTGGTAACCTCCTCAACAAAGAAAGGCAGGCCGTGCTTAAGGTGCCTTCTGGGCGGCATGGTTGCCACTTTCTCGAGATGCTTCGAGAAAAACTTCCTGAGGTTTCCATCGATTTTTAAGAAGTCTTCATCTGCCTTATTTTTGAATTCAATTTTATACGTCAAGCGTCACAGATTATATTTTTTCTTTACTTCTTCCCAAGGAATTCCTTTTTCAGTTCCTTCGCGTATTCCCTTCATTTCATGCTCAACCGCTTTTGCAACCAAGCGCCTTTCTTCCTTACCCATGCGTCTTGGCTTAAGCTCCACGTCTTCAAAGTCATCATAAACCCGCAGAGCTTGCCGCAAAACCTCGGTCTTGCTTCCGGCATAGCCTTTCTTGATGTATTTAGCAATAATCGCCTCGTAGGGCGCCCCAAGGTTAATGTTCATATGCTCATCCAACGAACATTTAATGCGCATTCGAGTATATATCGATTTTGATGTTGAAAACGTCGGGTTTTTCTTCAGCCACGCGCATTTTTCCTTTGGTGGATTTTTGTGGTTTCGAAAGAAGAGGTTTTGGAGGCGTTGAAGCAGGTCCTAGACCCGGAAATAGCCTTCAACATAGTGGATTTGGGCCTTATTTACGACGTGCAGATTTCAGGTGAAGAGACGGACGGAAAGGCAAGCGTTTCCGTTAAAATGACCCTCACCACGCCCATGTGCCCAGCTGCGCCTGAGTTGATTGAGCAAGTAAAGCAAAAGGCGGGCGCTTTGACTGGCGTGGGGAAAGTTGACGTTGAAATCGTCTGGGAGCCGGCGTGGACCGTGGACAAGATGAGCGACCAGGCGAAGATAGAGTTAGGCTTGATTTAATTTTCTTTTAGTGGGCTTAGGAAACTTTATATTCTGTGTTTGCACAGAATTTAGTGTGAGTAAGATGGCTAATGTTACTGTTTCGGTTTCAGACGATTTGAAGGCAAAAATGGACAAGCATTCCATAATCAATTGGTCAGAAGTGGCGCGCAACGCTTTTTTCGAACAGGTTGAAGAATTGGAGCTGCTCCAAAAGATAACGTCGAAAAGCACGGCAACTGAAAAAGATATAGACGAGATTTCGAAAAAAATCAGGCACGGTATTTTAAAGAGGCATAGGCTAATCCGTTAAGTGCTGTTAGTTGTCGATGCAAATATTCTCATTTCTGCTATTTTGAAAAAGTCCGTTGCGCAGAATTTACTTTTCAATAGTTTCTTGGAGCTTTATTCGCCAGTGTTTCTCTTATCGGAGATTGAGGAGCATAGGGCAGAGCTTAAGGAAAAAATGCATTGCGACGAAAAAACTTTTCACGATGCGCTTCGGTTTGTCCTAACTCGTGTTAAATTGGTTGATGAAAAGCAATACTCCGAGAATATGGATATTGCTACTGCACTTTCACCAGATGCTGATGATGTGCCGTATGTAGCTTTGGCTTTGACGCTTAACTGCCCGCTTTGGACTCGCGATAAAGAGTTGCTAAAATCAAGTGGCGTCAAGACTTTAGACACAAACGCGCTCGCAGGTTTTCTAGGTCTGATTTGAACTTTCAGTGCGCGTTTTAGTGGTGCCCGTCGTCTTGGCCTTTCTTTCCTTTCCCGTACATTGCGTGCAAGTGTTTTATCTCGTGCTTCAAGTGCTTCAGTTCTTTTTTCAGTTTCTTCTTGTGCTTTTCTTCCTCCCTCTCGTGCGCGCCGCCCAAGGCCTTTTCGAGCATGATGTGTTCCTCGATCTGCTCGGCAAGATTCCCGTGCCCGCCACCCTGGTCGACTATGACGATTTGCGGAGGCTGCTGCATTCCCGGGTAGGCGGCGCTTTCATTTTCAGTCGGGTAATTCATTACGCCTGTCGCCGTTTGCTTGTAGAAGAAAAGAATTCCGAACCCCAGGGCGCCGAAAACGATTGCAAGCCACTCCATTCCCGACAATAGCGCCAAGGCGGCTATTGCAAAGAGAAAAATGCCCATTGTGCTGGAACGCATTCAAAAACCTCTTTTTCANNCCAGGCCTGTCTTTCTCAATGCCAAACATGTAGAGGACGCTTCGGAATACGAAGCCCAAAGCCACGCCAGCGTGGAAGAACAGGTAGTGAAAGGGTTTGCCAAGCCAGTGCTTTTTCCACTTGGGCTTAATCTGCAGCCTGATGGGCTGTGTGTCGTACAAATCGGACCCCCGGTATTGGGGCCACGTTTTTCCGTGTTCTGGCTCCATTATCACCGGGCTTTGGCCTCCGTGGCCTCCAGGCGCCCCGACGTACATTTGTTCGGATTGGTTTTCCTCGCGCTGGGTGAAAATGACCATAATTGCCGCCAAGACGAGCAGTATGGCGAAAAATTGCATTCCAACTTCAAACGAATACCACGCCAAAGCAAGCAAAACCAGGATTATCAAAGGATTCACGGCATTCCCTCTCTCACTTTTTTTTCCCTATTCTCATTAACCGCCACAAAATCTTTAATGGCCAAGTGAAAAGCATTCCCGCGTAATTCATAGTGTCTTCATAGCCTTTTGCGGAATCCCACGGGTCGTGGATGCGCATCTTGATTTGCTGGAATTTGGAAGCATGCCCGGACCGGACGATTACCGCAGGCGGGTATCCTACTGGCGCCGGGACAATTGGCGCGTGGCTTCCACGGGAGCCATGTGCGGGTTGGGCGGCTTTAGTCTTGCTGATGAACAAGTAAATCAAGCCGAAGATAATAGCAATGGCCCCAAAAAATTCCATTCCCGACTCGATGAAAAGCCATCCTGCAGCGAAAAGAACCAGTGACAAAACCCAAGACATTTGCTCCGCCTTTTTCCCATTTTTGCCTCGATGAATAAAGATAGTGCTGGCTGCTTTTTAATATGCCGTAGAAAACAATGGTGCAAAGCGCAAGTGCCTTCAAGAGGCTCAATAGCCAGGCGGGTACATGCCGCCCATTCCTGCTGCTGAAGGCTCTTCCGTATCGCGCCTGGCAAGAATGAATAGTATCAAGCCCAGCCCGCCTGCAATGACCCAGAAGTTCAAGTCGCTGTTCTCGAAAAACCTTGCCCCCAGCACAACTCCAATGCCGACTATTGCGGCGAGAATCAAGTACTTGCTTTTCGACGTGAACAGGAGGAGTATTGCAAGCCCTGCTGCAACCCATGTCAAACCGCTCTTAACTGCCAAGAGCATGAGGATTACGATGAAGAGAAACGTGAAATCCATTCAACCGCCAATTTCAGCCGAAGAGCCAATCTTGCAAATCCTGCGAATTCATCCTTCTTCCTGTTCTCCAGCGCCGTAGTGGTGGAAATATTCTTCTCCTTCCATGGGTTTCTCCTGGGCCCAAGTCCACGGCTGGAATCCATAGAAGAACGAATAGGTGAACAGGGGAAATACTGCAAGCCAGCCCACCCACGGGTAAGGGATGTAGAGGGTGAACGTGATAATTGTGGCTACGATTAGTGAAATCAATTGCGAGGCCAAGACTTCAGGGTAGAAAATGCGGTAAGTCTGAATGAAGTCTATGATTATGACTATCAAGAAGAGCGCTTCAATGAAGTCGAACATAAACACGGGAACCGGCAAGGGAAACATTTGCAATCAAAACAACTATTTCGTCCTTTGTTTAACTTTCTTTCGCTTTCCGCCAGAGAGCGTAGAACCCATTTTGCCGAGCAGTCTTCCTGCCCGGCTTTCAGCCTGCCTTTCGCCTTTAGCAAGGCTGCGCACCATGCGCCTCAAGCCGAGGATGAATTCGCCTTCATTAAGCACTGCCAACGCGACAACGCCGAAAAGCACGCCTGTCATGAACCAGTAGAACAGCCTGTCGGCAATAGCGTAAGGCGCGGCGGTGATTGAACCGTCAGCGTTGATTTTGTTGACCGCAGTATCAACGTATTTCGCCTGGAGGTAGTCGTTGACGAAAAGCACTGTGAGAACTGCAAGGAAAATCAGGAAAACGCGCCACTTCCAGTTGTAGAAATCGCGCCTGCGCGAGTGCGCCGAAATGTAGTATCCCTTCAAAACGCTTAACTTGCTTGGTTGAACCATAGTTTTCCACAACCTCCTTTTGACCTAGCCTTGCATTTGCTGCTGCATCATCTGTTGTTGCTGCGGCTTCGGCTGGTGCGCTATTGTATTGAACAATGCGGTGACCATTGGCAGGAGCCACAGTATGCCGCTCATGAGAATCGTCCAGAACAAGACCGAGACGCTTCCGATTATGGGGTGTTCCAACACGAGGAAATAAACCAAAATCGCGCCCACTGCCAGCGTAAGCAATGGCGAGAAGCTCAAATGGTCTTGAGCCCACTTGTAGTAAAACCATGCGACAAAGAAAAGCCAAACCCACCAAGTCCAGGTTAAGATGTTTACGATGCTGTCGAAGATTGAAAGCATGACCGGCTGTGCAAAAAATTGTAAAAACATTTTCAACGCGGCCTCCGCAGTCTTGCAAGTTGCATCTGCTGTAATGCTGCCTGGCTTTGCCCGGCTTCCTCTTCTTGCCCTTGGTAATAGCCGTTCGCAAGAGCTTCGGCGTTCTCAGCGCCACCGCCTGCTTCAACCTTGACGAACCTGTCGCCGCCATACTGGTATCCCATCAACGGCAAAACCCCGAATTGGATGATCATCTGCAGCTGGCTTCCGAGGACCACGAAGAATAGGAAGAACAGTGCGAGGATGGTTATGGTCACCCCGTGGGCGAAGACGAGGTATCCTGCAAGGATTGCTGTCACGCCGAAAAGAATGTCGGCTCTGGCGGTCATGAACGTCATGTACAGCCAGAACAGGATGTAGGAAAATACGAGCACGCGCACGACGAAATCCAATTCCGCAAGAGTCTCGAAAATATCCAGGAAACTGAACAGGAATATCCCGTGTGCAAAAATCATTTTTCCACTCTCAAGCGCTGATGAAATAACCCCGTGTGGCTATAAGAACTATTAGCAAAACAACTCCGGCGGCAAACCATTTGACTGCGCTCCGCCAGTAGGTGAAAACCGTTCCCTTGCCCTGGTAGTCTTCAATCGCCCCTTGGCCGACGAATGAAACTGCCACTGCGGCAAGAACCTGCGGCACTGCGAAAGACAAGTCGTAGAGCGGCATGGCGTGAGTGGAAAAGAGTGAGCCGTACTTTAATCCCTCCATTCCAAGCGCGATTGGCGATGCGAGGCCGAAGAACGCGGCCGAAAGGATTACGACGAAAAGAAACGCGTTCACTTCGCTCAACGTATCTCCAACTTTAAAGTGGTAGGGCGGCGAGAAGGACAATTGCGGCTGGCCTGAAGCTTCGGCGTTGTTGTTCAAGTAAAGCACTGCGCCGAAAGCAGCCATGAGCGCGAGAATGCCGAGAATGACGAAAGAATTCATTTGCCCTCGCAGCGATTACGGAATGCAATTATTTAAATCGTGCTTTGAGCCGCGGGAGTAAACTATTTCAAGCTATTTTCCTGTTCTGGAGCGGCCTTCGCACCGGGCTCAACGGCTTTCCCGAGCCAATCCTCCGCAGGCCCGCTCCAGTGTGCGCGGCCTGTGCAGGTGAAAAAGAAGTCGGCCTTACGGAAATTCTTGGCGCTTCGGGCTTCCTGGCAAAATCGTGTATTTGCACCGGGATGCTGCCGTGCTTTGCCCTGTAGTGCTGGAGAAAAGCATTCCTGGCAACAGGGTCTCCATGCAGGAATTCGCGGAAGTGTTGGCCGGCAATGGTTTTGAGCATTTGCGTTTCCCGCTCTGAAGGCAAGCGAGGAGGCTCGAAGGTGGAGCCCCATCTTTCTGCAATCACCTTGGTTACGCCTGCTGCATCGTCTTCGCTCCACATGGGAACTGGCAGTGAGGCGAGCGTATAGTAGATTAGTGATTCGACCGGTTTTTTGGCCAATTCCCTGACGCGCAATCCCGTCCTTTCAGCGAACTTGCCGAGAAACCCCTCTTTTTTCGCGGTTTTTTTATCGAGAAAAGCCTTGTAGCGGTTGATTACAAAAGTCCCGCGGTCGTGTGCCATGCTGTGTTCCCTCGCCGTACGAAACTTGTTTTCCGGACTTTTTATTAACTGCGCTGGGAGGGCATGCTAGCAACGTTTTTAAAGCGTTGCGCGTTATAATTTCAAGTTTTCACAAGAGGGGAACGAACGGGGAACGTGTTTGTCGATGGCGAAGAAAACGAAAACCAAGGCGAAAAAGCCGGCGAAAGCAAAGGCAAAGAAGCCCGTAAGGATGAAGAAGCAGGCGGGCAAGGGCAGGAAGCCGAAAGACAAGTTTTCCCAAGACTGGTTCTCGCTCAAGAACGAGCAGTGGCGCGCCGACTGGGATGACGATGCGGGCGACTTCGAAAGCGAGTCGAGCGGCAACGAAGAATCCTGATTTATTGTTTTTTCAGCAGATTCCCTTGGCCTTCAGTATTTTCCTTATTGCTCTTTCAGTTTTGATTTCGGGCTTCTCGACCAAATAATATGCGAATTGATGGTGGCCGCGATAATCGCCTTGCCTCAAACGTTCTTTGAATTCATCTTCACTGACTTCGTGAAATTCGTGCGCTTTTGCCTCGCGGACAATGAGGCGTATTGCCGGCGGCTTGTTGTCTGGAAAACTTTGCACTAAATATTGTTTTCCATCGTGGTCTAAAATGCGCCGTTCTTGTGGCAGCACTTGCCTAAATTTTTGAGCCATATTCTCCTGTCGTTGTTTTTGCTTAAATCTTTTTCGTTTCATGCAATTATGCACGGATTCTTTACCGGCTTCCTGGGTTTTACATCTTTAAATCTTTCCGCTTTCTAATGCATTCATGGATTTTTCGCGCCTTGCCGAGATTTTCGAGAAGGTCACGACAACGACCAAGCGCCTTGCTATTACGGACGATTTGGCCGGGCTGTTCGGCGAATGCTCGGGAAAAGAAGTGAAACACGCCGTCTATTTGATTACGGGCGTGCTCGTCCCGGCGCATTACGGAATCGAGTTGGGCATGGGCGACAAGCTGTGCATCCGCGCCATTGTCATGGCTTCAGGAAAAACCGACCGGGAAGTTGAAGCCCATTATCGTAAAAGCGGCGACTTGGGTTCGACCGCCCAGGCGTTTTTGAAAGACAAGGAACAGCGCACTCTCGGCGGAGGAAAGCTCTCGACCGAAAAAGTTTACGGCAACCTTTACAAGATTGCAACTTCAGGGGGCGGCGGCAGCCAGGATTTGAAGATAAAACTCCTGGCGGAATTGCTAGGCAGCGCCACTCCGGTTGAGGCGAAATACATTATTCGCTTCGCCACAGGGCGCTTGCGCCTGGGCGCGGGAGAATCGACTGTGTTGGATGCGCTGAGCGTCCTGCAGGCGAAGGACAAGAGCCTGCGGCCGGAGTTGGAACGGGCTTTCAACTTCTCCAGCGACTTGGGAACGGTCGCGCAGTTGTTTTTGGAGAACGGCTTGGAAGGCCTGAAGCATTTGACTGTAAAACCATTCTCACCAATCCAGCCTGCCCTTGCCGAGCGCCTTGCGAACGCCGAGGAGATAATTGAAAAAATCGGCGAGTGCGCGGTTGAAGGGAAATACGATGGCTTTCGACTTTCAGTGCATAGGCAGGGCGACCGCATTGAGATTTATTCCCGCAGGCTGGAAAAGATGACGCACATGTTTCCAGATTTGGTTCCGGAATTCAGGAAAATCAAGAGCAAGGAATTCATTATCGAGGGGGAAGCAATCGCGTTTGACGAGAAGACGAAAAAATTCCTTCCCTTCCAGGCGACAATCCAGAGAAAGCGCAAGCACGGCATTGCGGAAAAAGCCAAGGCCCTGCCCCTCAAGTTTTTCGTTTTCGACGTCCTGCTTTTCGACGGGAAAGACTGCACCGGCGCGCCCTATTCCGAGCGCAGGAAAATCATCGACCAGACTTTCGCCGGAGGAAAAACCATAGTGCCATCGCAGCACGCTATCGCAAAAACCGCCGAAGTGCTGAACGAATTTTTCGAGCAATGCGTGGGTGAAGGCCTAGAGGGGATAATCGCGAAGGACCTCAAGGCGCCTTACACTGCGGGAGCGCGCAAGTTCTCCTGGATCAAGCTGAAAAAATCTTACGCAGAAGGGCTTGTGGATACTGTTGACGGCGTTGTTGTCGGTTATTATTTGGGCAAGTGCAAGCGCACAAAATTCGGGTTCGGCGGGCTCTTGGCCGCCATTTACGACGAGGAGAAAAAACGCTTCCGCACCATTTGCAAAATCGGCACGGGCTTTTCCGAGGAGCAGCTGGGCTGGTTCGAGAAAACCTTGAGCAAAATTTCATTGAAAGAAAAACCTGCGAATGTTGATGCGCTTATCGACGCGGATATTTGGGTTGAGCCGGAATATGTCGTTGAAATAAATGCGGACGAGATTACGAAATCCCCCGTGCATACTGCCGGAATGTACGGCAAGGAAGGATTTGCATTGCGCTTTCCGCGGTTGGTGAAAATTCGGGACGATAAGAAACCCGAGCAGGCGACCACTGAAAAGGAAATCGAGGAATTGTTTGAGCTGCAGAAAAGGTAATTTTTATTAACCTGTGTATGAATCTATATATAGGTGATTGCGATGGGCTATAGGAACATTAGCATAAGTGATGATGTTTACGGGCTATTGTCAGGGCTGAAAAGGAAAGGCGAGTCTTACAACGCCTTTTTTTTGAGGGTTTTCGGGAGGAAGGAAAAGAAGAAACTCACCGATTTCGCCGGCTCTTGGGACATGACTGATGAAGAGTGGGAAAAAATTGATAAAAACTTGAAAAAAATGTGGAGGTCGTGGGATGTTCGTCTTAGACAGCGACCTTTTGGTTAGTGCTTTGAGAAACAAGGCGGATGCGGTCAGTGCCCTTGAAAAATTTCAAATGCAATCTTGCTGCACGACTTCAGTCAATGCCCTTGAATTGTTAGCCGGCGCTTTTGCTTCAAAAAGAGAATCTAACGTTTCATCGGCGAAAGCCCTGCTTTCAGCGCTGCCTTTAATTGAATTTGATTATCTTGCCGCGGAGAAAACTGCATTGTTCCAAGCGGCCCTGCAAGAGAAAGGGCAGATGCTGGAAATCAGGGATGCGTTGATTGCAGGCATTGCCTCGTCAAGAGGGGCAATTCTTGTAACTAGAAACTTGAAGCACTTTAACCGTGTTCCCGGCTTAAAAGTGGTAAAGTGGTGAAAATGAAAAAGAAAACTTTTCCCGTTTGCGGAAAAGGGGAACTGGCGGAAGCGGACGGCCTATAGCAAACCAAGAAAGTCTTTCGGTTGAATTTTCTTGGTTTGCGACTAGCAAAACCGGAAAAATACCGACTTACTTTCCGGTTTCGCTATAGTTTCGGAAATAGGGGGCTTCGTTTTCGTTGAAAAAGGAACTCGCTGATTTGAAGTTGTAATATTCCCGCGGCGGTTTTTTACTTATGGCGAAACTCGTTTTCAAGCACAAGGGCGTTGAGTACCATTTCCAACTGGGAGAGCATCGCACCGTGCCTTCTCCCGAAGAGAGAATAGTGCCCAGCGACTTGGACGCAATTGTTTTTGAAAATGGTGTGCAGAATAGTGTCCAAGGGCGGGCTGCACTGCTGGAGGCATTCCGGGCAGGAAAACCCGTTTACCTGGTGGAAAATGAAAAATTGCATGCGGAACATTCACGCCGACTTTATTCTTTTGATCAGCGGAGTTCTGAAGCAGAACGCCGTGCGTTTCTAGGTTACCTATTGTCGTCTGTAGGAAAGGTAGCTATTGCAACGAATGCAACAGTGCTTCTTGCAAATATGCTTTCCCGCAGCTTGACTAATCCCCGTCCTCTCACGCGCAGGCAATTTCTTGCCCGGATGGGAATTTTCGGCTTGACTACCGGCGCGTCTCTCGTACCCCTGTTTTCCGGCAGGCGGATGACCGGCCAGAGCCTCTTGGAGCTTGAAGAAGTAGACCGTGACGTGACTGCGTTTAGGAAAAGCGAAGGCGCTTCCAAAACAGCGGCTGAAAAAATTTCCACTTCTCTGGGCGTTACGAAAGCCGAATTGGATGCACTCCCAAACGATAATCCGCAGGGGTTGATTGCCAAGCGCAATGCCGTGATTGCAGAGGGAATTGCGCGGCTGGTTCGAAAGAAAAAATTCAGGAAGGTTGGCGTGATAGGTGGGACGTTTCATTACAATATTCCCGATTATATTTTCGACAGGGCGCTCAGGAAAAAGACGCGGGGAGAATTCGAGCCGGAGATTGTGGAAGTTCGTCCTAACGGCCTTGGTTTCGAAAATTTCCCGGAAGAAAAAGACGAATAGTGAAAACTTTTTGTTTCCCGTTGGCTTAAGCGCGTTTCTTGAACGGGTTTATCACTTTCAGCCACGGTATTTTGCGGAAGTCCCTGTCGTTTTCGGTCACTATCGTCGAAATGTTTTCCTGCGCCATCGTCGCCGCGAGCAAAGAGTCGAAAAAATGCAGCTTGTGCTTTTCGCTTATTTCAACTGCCCTGTCAATGGTGTTTCCATTGTAGGTTATAATTTCCGCGGAGTTGGAAAGGTCCCTCGCGAATTTTCTTGCAGTCTCGTATTCCGCCCTTGGGGAAGTCTTTTCCAGTATGACCCTACAGAATTCGGTCAGATTTTGGGCGCTTAAAACCGCCTGCCTTGAGGCCAATGCAGTCTTGAGGATTTCGCTTGCCTGGACGTATCTGCTGCTATCGCGGTCATGGGCGTAGACGAGGACGTTCGTGTCTATGAGGAGCTTATCGTTCATAAATTTCATCCCGGTTTTCGTAAGCCTTCCTTTCGCCTAGGCGCAGGTGGAGCCCTTTCTGCATGTTTTTGATTGCCCTCTCTATGGCTTTCTGGCGCTTGTCTTTTTGCGCCATCTCCATGACCGCTTCAGAAACCACGTAGCTAATGGCGCCTTTTTTCCCGCTGTAAATTTCCTGAGCAAGGCGCCGCAGCTGCTCTTCCACGTCATCGTCGAGCGAGACTAGAACGTTCCCCATTTTACCACCATATGTATGGCGTAACTTGGATATATAAATATGTTTCTTTCAGATAGATATAGATGCTGAATTGTCGGCCGGCAGGGGCTGGCTATTTCCCTATTTACCGTTGGTTTTCGATTCGCTCTCGCGCTGTTCCTTGTCGTACGCTTCAATATCGCGGCGGATGAGCTCGCGGATCAAGTCCTGCACGCTTGGAAAGTTCCTTTTCCCCTCCGCGTGCTCCTTCAGCTCCCAGTCAAGGGGAACTGTTACTAGAAAAGATTCGGAATCGCTTCCCAAAAACATCACCTAGCTTGTTATAACCCCGTTTGGTTGCCTGGGCATTCCAACGGGTTTTTTTCGCCCTAAGCGGGCTGCTCAAGCCATTCTAACCAATTTCGTATATAAAAACATATGCCCGCATATTTTTCGGGCGGTTTGGCGGCGGGAAACCGTTTTTCCCTGTTTTTTCTCGATTTTAAAATCTGGAAACCTATGGAAACATATTTGTGGAATAGCAATGTTTTTAAATACAACTTGATTTTGAATTTCACTGCTTTATATACGCGCCCAACCGGCGAGCGGCTCGAGACTAAGGGTCTTTTCGCGGCTTGGGGGGCGCGGGGAAAAAGGCAGAATACCCACCAGAGGCGATTGAGATATGGAAGATATTGTGAGGAGTGCTTTGCAAACCCCTTCGACGGCAACAAACAAGAGCGGAGAAGAGTTTGAGGAAATAAAGATATCCGTAATCGGCGTCGGAGGCGGAGGAAACAACACCGTCAACCGATTGAAGCGCTTGAACGTCAAGGGCGCGCAGCTCGTCGCGTGCAACACCGACCGGCAGCATTTGAGCATGCTTGATGATTCCATTACAAAACTTTTGCTCGGAAAGAGCGTCACCAAGGGATTGGGTGCAGGGGGTTTTCCGGACGTTGGCGCAAAGTGCGCTGAAGTCGACAGGCCTGCCCTTGAAAAGCTTCTCGCTAACACGCACTTGGTTTTCCTCTGCGCCGGAATGGGTGGTGGAACTGGCACAGGTGCTGCCCCAGTGGTAGCCCAGGTTGCCAAAGACCAGGGTGCAATCGTCGTTGCCATGGTTACCTACCCGTTCAATTTGGAGAGGGCGCGCGTAACAAAGGCTGACGAGGGAATTACTCGTCTGCGCGAGGTTTGCGACAGCGTCATTGTTTTGGACAACAACCGCCTTGTCGAACTCGTGCCCAACCTGCCTATGAACCAGGCGTTCCTCGTGGCAGATGAAATTCTTGCCAAGGCAGTGGGCGGTTTGGTCTTCACAATAACCCAGCCTTCGCTCGTCAACATTGATTTTGCAGACGTGCGTGCAATCATGGGCAACGGCGACGTTGGAATGATTGCCGTTGGAACTGGCAAAGGTCCGAACAAGGTTGAGGATGCAGTTGACGGCGTTCTCAAGAACCGCTTGCTTGACGTTGACTTTGACGGTGCCAAGGGTGCGTTGATTCACATTGCAGGAGGGGCTGACCTTACTTTGGGCGACGCGATTCGCGCTGGAGAACTGCTTACGGGCTCAATGGACCCGACTGCTTCGGTAAAGTGGGGCGCAAGGCTTGTTCCCGAGTACGACGGCAAGCTGGAAATCACTGCGATTGTCACGGGCGTGAAGAGCAGCCACATTGTCGGAAGGACCACGCCCAAGGCGCAGCAAACGCAGCAAAAGCAGTACGAAATCGAAATCGTCGGTTGACATCCCTTTTCTTTTTGAAAAAAGAAAGGTCTGTCAACCCCAAAGAAAAACATTTGTTTTTTTTCATTTTTGTTTTTTATTTTTGTTTTGAGAGAGGGAAAAGAGAGAAATCGAATATACCTGCCGGAGATGATGTGTGGATGAACAGTTTGATAGAAGAAGCAATGCGAACACAGCCTGAAGCTAAGGAAGCCAAGCTCGGCGACTCAAAAATTCAGATTACTGTTGCTGGCATCGGCGGCGCGGGAACTAACACCGTGCACCGCCTGCACAAGATGGGCATTCAAAGTGCGAAAACAATAGCGATTAATACCGACCGCAAGCACTTGGAAATGATTGATGCAGACCGCAGGTTTCTGATCGGCGCGCAGTTGACGCGCGGTTTGGGAGCGGGTGGTTTTCCTGAAATTGGCATGAAGGCCGCTGAGCAAAGCCGCGATAAGATTGCCGAAGCACTCTCGGGAAGCGAATTGGTTTTCATCACCTCTGGAATGGGAGGCGGTACGGGCACTGGAGCAGCTCCTGTGGTGGCACGCATTGCCAAGGAGCAGGGCGCCATTGTAGTTGCAATGGTCACCTATCCCTTTGCCCTTGAGAGGGCGAGGCTGACTAAGGCCGACTGGGGTTTGGACGCTTTGAGGGAAAGCTGCGACACTACGGTCATCATCGACAACAACAGGCTCGTTGAATACGTGCCGAACTTGCCCATGAACCAGGCTTTCGCAGTTGCAGACACTCTCGTTGCCAAGGCCGTCAAGGGAATTGCCGACACGGTCATGCTCCCTTCGCTCGTGAACATTGACTTTGCCGACTTGCGCATGATTATGGGCAATGCTGGCGACGCCATGATTTCGATTGGCGAGGGTTCAGGCAGCCAACGGGCAGCGGCCGCAGTCAAATCGAGCTTGGAACACCCGCTGTTGGATGTTGACTACCGCGGCAGCAAAGGCGCTTTGGTGTTGATTCAAGGCGGTTCTTCCCTCACTCTTGGCGAGGCCATTGAGGTTGGAGAGGGCATAACCGAGACGTTTGACAACAATGCTTACGTCAAGTGGGGAGCGAGAATCATTCCCGAGCTTGGCGAAAAGATTGTCGTAACGAGCGTTGTCACGGGAGTGACTTCGCCGCACGTGCTGTCGCACGAGCAGAGGCACAAGGGTTCGGTCAACGAGGCCGTCGGCCTGCCCATGATCGACCTGTAGCCCGCTTTTTCTTCGTTGCAGAAGCGTTTTCGCTTCTGCGACGTGTCGCAGAGCAAAGCTCTGCGTGCATTGTAAAAGAAAAAGCAGGCGCGCAAAAAGAAAACCTTGGTTTTTTTACTTTGTTTTTCGCCCCGTTCTTTTTTCAGGGGTGCATGTTTCCCACCCTCAAAGGTTCTTTTGGGGGTGGCGGACCTTTTCTTGTGAAGAAAAGGGATGCCAGTTGCCACAACAATCGCCCGCTGGGTTTCCGTCGGCAGTAAAATGCTGGCGGAACTCAGGTGGGTCTCTTTTTCGCATTTTGGCCGGTTTTTTATTTCACTCCGGTTTATTGCGCTTTGGAGCTTAATCGGAAAGTTTTTCTTCGATTTCAATCAAAACCGTTTTCAATTTCAACATACTCGTTTCGTCGAATTTTTTCGTTTCAAAAACCCCTTTAAACGAATTTTCGAAGTTGGCGTTTTCAAGGATTTTTTTCTCGGATGAAATTACTTTCTTGTTTTCACTTGTGTTTCCTCCGCCCTCGATAAAATGCCCAATTATTTTTTGCGGGTCGGCGGTTTCGATTAGCGCTACCGCGTCTCGCATGTCGGTTTCCCGTCCCGCATTTATTTTAAGTGCGATCAGCAATTCTCTTTCTGGAACTTTCAATGATACTTCCTTTTCGATTCCAGTTATTTTCATTTTTTTTGAATGGGCGTACAGGTAATCGAAGCTCCAGAAGGAATCGCTTTGCCTTGACGCGAGTCCGTTGACCATAAAGTCAACGGTTACCGGAAACTTGCCTTTCCTTTTGTACTGGAAAAACTCCGCTTCGTGGTGGTGTAAAGTTTTGAAAATGCTTTTTTCAAAGCCCCTGGCTTCAGCTGTGGAAACGAATTGGTGCAAATCTTTTTTCCTCACTACCACGTCGGCATCGACCGAAAACCTGTGCCTGAATGCGCTTACCGCATAACCGCCCACTAATACAAATTCGAGGTTTGTTTTGGAAAAATCCTGCAATACTGCGAAAACATCATTCTCGCGTTCCACAAAAGCTTCAAGCAAAAGTCCTCGCCTCGCGATATTTTATTTTCAATCCAATCCCGTACATTTCATCGACCATTTCCAAGGCAGGCTGGAAATTGTAAGGATATTTTTTCATGAATTGTACCGCTTCCCTTAACGGAACTGCCGGGTTCCCTTCAACAAATTCAATTGGAAAGTCGTCCTCTTGGCGCAAGACCAAAAAAACTCCCGTTCCTTTCGAATCTTTTTTGGCGTTCAAGCCCAACTTTTTCGTATAGTAAACCCACAATTTTTCGTCTGACGTTCTTGTTTTAATGAAAATGGGGTAGTGCTCGCGCCACCTTTCGATGTTATAGCCTCCCTTAGTCCAAACGAAAACACCGTCGATTTCAGTGAAAGCAAACTTCAAGCCGAACAACTCCAAAACCTGGTAGTGCAAGCTGACGTTATTTCTCAAAACCCTTTTTGCAAAGGAGACAATCGCCCGATAAAAATGGTTTTTTTCTTTCAACGCCAACATTCTGCCCTTTCTTTCGAAAACGCCCGCCTTCAACAACTCCGCAACCCAGTAGTGAGTCCAACCGTAAGACAAGCCGATGCGCTTCGAAATCGCGCTAACGCTGTCCAAAGGCCTGGCCGCAATCAAAATCTTGACAACGTGCTCGTTCAAGGCGTTCAAGTTCATTTTCATCATTATCAGTATAATGATAGTTATATAAATAGGTTTCCAAGGGCGCGCTTTAGTGGGAACGCTTCAAGCGAGATTTAGGTGTTTTCGGTGTGCTGCACGAGAAAACTTTCGAGAAGCACCTTCAGGCTTTCAGGAAATTCGCGGTTCAAGGGGAATAGCCATTCAAGCCCAAAGCCGATGGGGGGGATGCCTGAAAAATTCAAGAGCCCTACTGCCGGCTTTTCCAAAATATTTCGTAAAGTATTAAAGCTTCCGGACGGCTTTTAATTGTGCAATGGCCCGACTTGTTTTCCTGCTGCTGTTTTCGTTCTTGTCGACCCTAGTTTTTGCCAACATTTCAGTGTACAATCCGCACTCCATGCCTTTGCCTTCCACCCCTAAAAGTTTCCCCGTGCCTTTGGCGCTATTGGGCGACAGCCAGGAGGAATACCGTTTTTACGTGGGCATTTCCCCTGGAAAAAATTTATCGGTGACCATTCTTGCTTCGCCTCTATTCGGAACCTATTCCGACCCTGTTTTGACCTTCAACAAGAACTTGAGTAGGATTGAAGGCCTGACTTTCAAGGTAAAGGCTAATTTTGCCGGCGGGGAGGAGATTGAGAACGAGACTGAATTGCGTTTCGGCGAAAAGACAAAGCTTTTCGGCTTCCTTTACGTTTATTTGGATGAAGAGCGGGGGTTCAAGGATTTCTTGACCAATAAGGTTTCGTTCACGACTTTTTTTGATGACGGCGATTTGAAGAAAAAACTGCCCGGATTACAGCTTGGCACCACTACTAGCTGGCAGGTTTGGAGTGGCAACGCAAACGAGCCGATTGTGCGTCATAACGACGTTTATTCCTTTGACTCGATGATTTTTTCCTTGACCAGCGAAATTTTCCCTTCGCAAAAAAAGGTGGCTTTCCGCCTTCAGAATTTTTCTGTTGACCTCCTGTGCGGCAGCACTTTCAGGCCGGTTTTGCAGGAGGGAGAAATGGTTTCGTGCGGTTCTTATCCAGATTATTGCATTGCATTGAATAAGCTAGCTTACCTCGATGGGTTTAAGTTTACGCCTGCAGCTTCATGCGACTTCCCGGGCTTCTACCAGGTTTTCAATTACGGCTCGTTGGAAGAAGTTTTGAAAGAAACACTTTACTTGGATTTCGGCAAGGGAAAAAAATACCGTTTTAAGCTCCTGAAAGAGGATGCAGTTTTGGATTTCGTTGTGGTTGACGTTTCAACCGATTCTGTAACGCTTGACGTTTCCGTGAATGGCACGAGGGTTTGCATTGCCTTCTCCCCCGGCTGCACGATTTCGCTTTCCAACCCCGAATCCACTGAAGCGATAGGCAAGCTTACGGGGCTAGCAATTTTCCTTGAAAGAAATTATAATGCTGATAGCGCTTCCCACCTCACGGCCAAGTTTACTTTATATGACCAGGCTGAAGCCCTAGCGCAAATGCCTTGCGTGAGCTTGATTAATTCCGGAAGCGTTGAAGACAAGCTGGACCTAGTAGTGGTTCCTGGGAGATATCCCGACGCGCCTGGTTATGCCGTGGAATCGCAAAAAGGCCGGGAGGAATTCCTAAACGCGGTTAACGAAAGGGTAGATTTGTTTTTCAAAGTTCGCGGAATTGAGGGCATACTTCCTAAAATCAACGTTTGGTACAACCCGAGTTATTTGGTTGAATCAGATTGCAGCTTCGAACCGCCTTCTTCCGCAGAAAATTGGCTCCGATGGAACTGCGATTATCCCAAACTCCTTCATCAGGCATGCCCTTTTGCCGATGCTGTTATGATTGTGGTTCCTAGTAAGATCCGGACTGCTGGAAGCCATGCTTTGGTCGAGGGGAGAAGCAGTGCTGACACATTCTTCAGTTATGCCGTCAGCCAAGATTATGATCCGGGGGTTTTTGCCCACGAGCTTGGGCACTTGCTTTTCAACCTTGATGATGCCTACTGCTGCGACGGCGGGTATAACCATAATGCTAATGCCTATCGCGGTGATTGTCCTTATGCCGAGAGCGTGATTAAAAATCGAGGGCTTTCGGAACAGTTAAGATATTTCAAGAAATCCGGCGGTTACTGCACTTCCTTTACTCCAGATAAAGAAAAATATCCCGCCGTTCCGAAAGTTTCCGTCTTGCAACCCTTGGACTTGATGGGAGGCCACCATAATTTATACCTGAATTTCGATTCCGCATTCCAGGCTGAAAAAGCGATGAAGAATTACAAGTGATTTTCAATGAAACTGCCACCGTTAAGTGCCTTGCTTGTTTTAACCTCCATTGCGTGTATTGCATTGGGCGCGAATTTCATCCACGCGGAGGGAGGGTTCCCAAGCGATTTTAACCCGCATAAGCTTTACGCTGGAGAAATGCTCTTGCCTTCAACCCCACAGAATTTCACCGTAAACCTGAGTGAGTACCATAACGATTTGTCGTTCGTTTACTTCACTCCCGATGGAAAAACGGTTTTCCGCTTTTCCGTAAACGCCTTCAAGGAAAACTACAATAGTGTTTCTTTTCAATCCTTCAAGTGGGTTGATAATTCGATGCCTTCACAGGAAAACAAGAACGTGAGATATGGGGAAACGCAAACTTTTTTTGACGTGCTGGACGTCAAGGTTTTCCCCAAAAACCAGTCAAACGAAGAAATGGTTTCTTTTTCCATTAGCGCCGACACGGATATTTTCAAAACCCTTCCAGCAAGGCAAGTTTCCGGCGTGCACACGATAACCCTGAAAAAAGGCCAACCGGCTGTTTCACTCTACGATTCCTACTTTTTTTACGGCAGGATAAAACTTGAAAAGCTCGAGGGGAATTACTCGATAATCAAATACTACGATTCTAGGGAAAGCGATGAGGTGGACTGCGAAGGTTTGAATAGGCTTCACCTGCTTCCTGGCGAGAAGGGGCTTTGCGGCAAGCAAAAGCCGCTTTGCATAGGGTTGAAGAGCGTCAATCCGGCAGACCAGTCTGTAACCGTAGAGTATTCCAACTCGTGCGATGGTTTGACCCGCTATCGCAGGGTTTTCGAATACCTTTCGCTTGAGGATATTTTCTTCAAGGCCCGAAAGCTGGAATTTACTTCCGGCACCGGCAAGCAATACAACTACCGTTTTCGTTTCATCAACGGCGGTGAGCCAACGGATTTTCATACGGTGGACTTTGATTTTGTAGATATTACTCCAACTGGCTTGACCGTTAATGCTTTCGTTAACGGCACGCAAGTTTGCTTTGCGCATACGCCGAACTGCATTTTCGATATAGGGAAAGGTAATCCGAATGAGGTGAACCAGGATTTGATTGGAAACCTTGGGCGAACTACGCGTTTGGTTATCTTGTTCAAGAGTGTTTTGGTGTTTCCCTCCGGAAATGCGGACATTGGGATTCAAATTACGGGGTACGACAAGGAAAAATTGTCTTCGACTCTTGGATGCAAGAGGCTGGAGTACAACGGCCCTTCGGAAGGCAAGCTGGATGTATTGATAGCGCCTGGAAACAATGACGTTAGGGGTTTCACCTACAACTACGACCTTGAAGAGCCTAGCGGCAGGGCAGATTTTCTGAACGATTCCAAGGAAAGAATAAACGTTTTTTACAAGGTCAAAGCTTTTGCGAAGAATAGGCAAAAAATCAATTTCTGGTATATTGATAACCGCGCGGCACAATTCAAATGCTCGAGCGAGGGAAACATGGAAAGCACTTTCAAATGCGAAGGCAACATTAAAGACTTCCTGGCCCTTTGCCCGCAGGCGGAGTACGTGATGGTTTTAATTCCCAACTTGAGCGGCAGTAGGGAAATAGGCCGGTCTTGGGCTGACGACAAGTTTGCAATCGACGGCGGCACTACGCCCGAAGTGTTCGTGCACGAAGCTGCGCACGTTATTTTTGAGTTGAGCGACACGTACTGCTGTGACGGGGGATACGTTTCCGAAACTAACGTTTACCACGGAGATGAGGCCTATGCAGAATCAATATTGTTCGGCCGAAACTTGTCGGCGGCGCTTGGAAGGTTCAAGGCCGGGATCGGCAGCTTCGCCAGTTTTGACTTGCCTGACTATTATTATCGCCTCGTAACCGTTCTTAGGCCGGAGGATTTGATGGCAAATCACTTGAAACCCTTCCTGAATTTTGATGCGGAATACTGGGTGGACCTGAAAATGAAAGGTTATAAGTAAAGTTTTCGTGCTTTTTGTGTTCGGCGTTTGTAGCGTGGTTTTCATGCGGTTTGTGAATTGCGTTTTTGTCTTTTTTTGCCTTTCGCTGCTTGCAGGGTTTTCCTTCGCAGCCCAGGCGGAACTCGAGCGCGCCGCTGTGCTGTCGCTGAATTTCACTGGCGGGGGAATNNAAGACGCATCTTTCACGTACGGGGGTTCGCCCAATGCCGTGAGCAGTGGGGATTTTGCCGTGAAGGTTTTCCAGGATAACGGCAGCGTATCTTACTCCACGAGCTTCAAAGACCCGCGGCAATTCCATTCCGAACTTTTCTATCCCAACGGCTCCATAAGCGGCGCTTCGTTTTTCGATGAGAAAGTGCGCTTTAGTTTTGTCGTGCCTTTCGACGAGAACACGAGCCTCATGGAGATTTTTGACGCCAACGGCACACAGGTTTTTTCGCTTTACTTGAGCGGGCTTACGCTTGCGCGCAGCGAATTCTGCTTTTTGAAGAACGGCGTTTGCGATATTGCATTCTGCGGCAATAGTGATACCGACTGTTCTGCATCGCCGTCAGCTTCACCGGGAAGTTCGGTTGGGCCGAATGGAGCAAGCGCTTCGCCTTCAGCTATTTATGCGAGTGCAACGCCGGAAGCTTCTGTTGGCCTTGATGAGCAAAGAAATCAACCTCAACAGCCGGCTTTCCTCCTCTTGGAAATAGCGGGGTTGATTGTTTTGATTGCCCTTGTCCTGACTTTTTTCAACCGCTCCAAAGGCGGTTGAGCTGATTACCCGCGGGTTTCGGCCGCAGCCTGCCGCTATTGCTTGTTTTTGTGGGCATTAATTTTTCGGGCGTGCGAGCCAAACGCATTTAAAAAACAAAAGCCATTATTTTGATTGCGTTTTCGGTGGGCAAAAGAGGGTTTTGGCTTTATGGGCGTTGGCGAATCGTTGAAGAAATTCTATTTTAAAATCGAGGACAGTTATTACGCGTTTTGCGACTGGGTTGAAGCCCGCGGCCTCAAGATTTACGAGCACTTCGTGAATCCAATTGAAAACAACGGCATTCCCTCATTCCCGTTCTTCATCCTGTTCCTTGCAATACTTGCGGGGCTTGTCGTTTTTGCCTTGGTCGGCCTTTCGCTCCCGACGTTCGGGAATACCGTTTCCGTTGATGTTGCCGTTCTTGCGTCGGGAAGCCCGGTGAACGGCGCGGAAGTTACGTTTGAATTGGATGACGGCACTACTTTCACGCAGCTGAGCAGGGACGGTATTGCGCACTTCGACAATTTGCCTAGGGATGCGAGTGCAACGCTTTCCATACGCCATGCCTCAGGCTCTTTCGAAAAGCAGGTCGTGCTTAACGGCGAGAAGATAGTCGCCTCGCTTGATTTGAAGGGCAAGGCTTTCGGCGTTTTCGTTGCAAATACGAACGGCGAGCCAGTGCCTGAAGCAACAATAACCTTCACTGACCCGGATTCGGGGCAATTGCAGCAGGTTTCGACCGACGCTTCAGGAAAGGCGGAAATTTCCTATTCCGACGAGAACGCGTTGTATAGGCTTAGGGCGAGCGCAGAAGGCTTTACTGTGCAGACGAAGACTTGCGTTCCCTCGCAGTCAGGCTGCACGATATTCCTTTCGGCCAGGCAGGGCGATGGCGGGAATGGAGGCGGTTCGAACGACGAGGTCAAGGGAAATGTTGTTGTGCTTGTGAAGGACGAGCAGGGCGTTCCTGTTGAAGATGCGTTCGTTTCGCTTTACAACGCCGACGGCTATTCCGATTCGATTGCAGAAGGCCTCACTGATGATGAGGGCAGTGCGCTGTTCCAGGAAATCGCAGCCGCAGGCACGGACGTTTTTGTCAACGTTGACGGCGGCGACGAATTTGTAACTTATTACGGTGCTGCTGTGGATGACATTCAGGAAATTCAGGCCGACCGGAATACCGAATTCGTTGTAACCTTAAGAAAAGCAACTCCCCATGCGGCAGACTTGTCTTTCATTAACCTTACTGTAGTGGACAGCAATAACCAGCCGATTTACGGCGCTGAAGTGAGGCTGTTTTTGTTCAATTCGCCTCTTCGCGTTGTCGATGCCCAGGAGACTGGGGATGACGGGAAAGCAAGCTTCGAGGTTGCGCGCGCTCCTGCTTTTTACGCTTCTGCTTCGGCAGAAGGGTTCCTGCCGAAATATACCGTCCAGCTTAGGGCGGGAGATTCGTTGAAAATAGTTCTGGAAAAGGCTCTTGCTGGTAACAACGGCGATTTGGAAGTTTTAGTCAAGAATGCGGATGGTGACCTTGTGGAAAGCGCGACAGTTGAATTGATAACGCCCGACGGTTTCCACATGGGCTACGGGCCTGAGGAAACCGGCGGTGACGGGATTGCTTCATTCACGCAAGTGCAGACCGAACTCCCAATGCGCGCAATTGCTTTCTTCGGCTCGCAGAAAGGCGTTAGCGGCGTTTTCCAAGTTCCATCCGGAGAATTGCTGCGCGTTGAAATGGCTCTCGACCGGTCTTTCGCGACTGTTTTCGTCCGGGCGCAGGATTACTCCCAAAACAATGTTTTCGTTTCAGCTGTAGTGACTGCTTCGTACAACGGCCAGGACATTGCCTCTTGCACAACCCCATCCAACGGCTCTTTCTGCCCAATCCAAATTTTTGCAGGCCGCGGGGTCGTGCTCAAGGCGAGCGCAAACGGTTTTGCAGACACGACTTCGGAAGAAATTTTGCTCGCCGCGGGGGCAAAGGCCAACAAGACGCTGTTGCTCTTGCCTTCGAACCTTGCTAGTGATTTGCAGATACTCGGCTTTTCGCTCTATCCCATGGATGCGTCGGGAAGGGTGGTTGTGGATTCCGAGCACGCTGCAACTTCACTTGCAAAAGGCGGCTGGTACAAGGCCGTGGTTGTTGCAAGCGTCCCCCAGTCGCAAAAGAAAGGCGTTTACCTGCGCGTGGGCAACGGCGCTTCGGTTTCCGACGAGCCAGCATTCCTCTCGCGCTTTGACTTGGTTCCGGTCGATGAAAATACCACGCTTGATTTCGGAACTACCTTCAACGAGGGCGAAACCTGCGTTTCCCAGGCCGTGCAGCAAAGCGGCAGCGAGTTCAAGTGGGTTAACAACGAGTACTCCCAGCAGGTTGTCGGAGTCAAAACCCTTTCGGCAATCTTGCGCGTGAGGCCGGAAGCTGTTTCGGGCGATGTTGTTGATTTGCACTACCGCGCCTATGCCGTGAAGAATGGGTTGTGGGCGAGGGTTCCTGAAGACCTCGAGCTCGGCCAGAACGAAAGCATTCCGCGCAAAGGCTCTTGCTTTGCGAAAACCATTGACGTTTCACTCCCCGTTTCCCAAGGCTTGCAGAAATGCTCGGGGCGAGGGTGCATTACTCTTGCGCTAACTGCACAGGGAAGCAACCTTTCAAACTCGCGGTTTTTGAGCGTGGTTTTCGGAACGCAAGTGCTTGTCGAAGCAGGAGTGCAGGTTTTCGACCCTGACTCAGTGCAAAATCCGGTTGTGCGCTTTACTTCAACTTCGGTGAAACTGCTTTTCCAAAACGCAGTTGTCCAGCCAGTTCTTTCCAACGGCGCTGGCGCAGTTTCAACTGTAACGACGGCAAGGGCGCCTGGAAACTTTCTGCCGGTGCACGTTGAATTTTCCGACGACGCGGGGATGATCGCCTCTGCAGACGCTACTCTAGAATTCACCGGAACCGGCCAGCTTGTTCTTACAATAACCCCGACGCAAATGCAGGCAAACTTGCCTTCAACAGACCCTTCGTTCAGGCCTTTGACCGCACTGCTCACGACCGCCCAAGGCCAGCCGGTTGAACAGGCGGCATTGCGTGTTGTTGAAACGGGCGATACTAATGCTTTCCTCGGTTTCCCTAGCGGCGGAGAC
>DUGE01000037.1 GCA_013331595.1 Microcaldota archaeon
AACCATTTTCTCGTACATTTGCTTGAGCATGTCGTTCGAAAGCTTGGGCTCAAGCGCAGCGTCGGCATTGCCCTCCAAGTCGAGGATTTCCAAGTGCTTTATCTCAAAATTCATTTTAGTTTCAGGCAATTGCCAACACCTTTTCTTTTTCCTTCAGTGCTTTAACAAACAATTCCCCGGCTCGGTATGAAGACCTTACGAACGGGCCTGACGCGCAATAGAGAAAACCTTTTTCAAGAGCCTTCTGTTTGAAGAACTCGAATTTTTCCGGCGAAACGTAGTCGAAAACAGGAAGCTCCCGTTCCGTGGGGCGCAGGTATTGGCCGAAGGTCACGAAATCGCATTCCACTGCACGCAGGTCGCCAAGGGTTTTCAAGACGCTTTCCTCCTGCTCCCCGAAACCGAGGATGATTGACGTTTTCGTGTAAATGGAAGGGTCGAATTCCTTTACTTTGCGCAAAACGCCGAGCGACTGGGCGTAGCCTGCCCGCATGTCCCGCGCCATTCGCTGCAATTCCTCGACCGTTTCGATGTTGTGGGCTATAACGNNCAACGTCAGGACGGGCATCGACAATTGTTTTGATGCATTGCCCGTTGCCGCGGAAGTCGGGAATCAAAACTTCAACGAGAACGTCGGGACAGTGTTTTTTCAGCGCAAGAATGCATTTTGCGAAATGGCCTGCGCCCTGGTCTGGCAAATCGTCGCGGTCAACGCTTGTTATTACTATATAGCCGAGCCCCCATTTTTTGACTGCCGAGGCGATTTTCCAAGGCTCGAGCGGGTCAAGCGGTTTTCCCTCGATTCCTTTCGCGACGCTGCAAAAGTGGCAGCCGCGCGTGCAAGTGCTTCCGAGAACCATGAACGTTGCAGTTCCTGACGACCAGCATTCGCTTAGGTTGGGGCAGTGGGCTTCCTCGCAAACAGTTGCAAGGCCCAGTTGCTTGAGCGTTGCCTTGATGCCAGAGTGGTTTTCGGTTGGCGGGCGGATTTTAAGCCAAGCTGGTTTGCCTGAAGAATTGATGGCTTTGCTGGGTTGTGCTTTCGGTGCTTCTGCCGTGTGGGTTGGCATNNATTACTTTCCGGTTTCGCTATAGGTTCCAGGCAGCTTAGGCTTGTGGGGGTAAAATGGATTTTTCTAGCATGGATTTTACGAAACTGGCGGAGTGGGACGAGCTGCTTATAGTGGCGGGAATAGCTTTGATTTTGCTTGGGGAAATGAACCTGGGTTTTTGGGTTGCGGTCTTGGGCGGCGCGTTTTTCCTTGCGAGTGAAGGATATTTGAATTTCTGAGTTTTTGCCTATGCAGCGCGTGCGGTTTTTCCGTTCCCCAACGTTTTAAAACCGGGTTTTCGTAATCTTATAATCTGTTTTTTAGGGGGTCGTGGTTGCTTTGGCGTACTTGGCTGGACTTGAAATTATCGCCTGGGACTTAACTCTAATGTTGAGCGCAATAGTGCTCGTCTTTTGGGTTGCCTACACTATCATGCTTTACAGCCAAAAAAAGACGGGCAAAGTAAGGCACGACTGGTGGATTTCCATGGTCTTCTACGTGGGCATTGTCCTGCTCGTATTGGGAAACCTTTTCCTTGCTTTCGGCCAGCGTTATCATTCTGAAGAGGGCCAGGCGGTTTCCATTATTTTGAACGTGGTTTCAATGCTGATTTTTGTTTTTGCGTTCTACCTGCGCATGGAGCATGCGCTCCATTCCCGCGATATGCTGCAAACGATGGAGCTTTCAAAGCCGAAGCGAAGGAAAGGGCGCTAGTTTTGGGTGTTTTGGCCAAAAGCCGCGTTAACCGTTAACCTATACGCTTTTTAAATCGATACGTCAAAATAATAAGGTCGCGCTGCGCTGGTGTCTGATTTTAAGGGGTTAGTATGAGTTCTGCCTTCACCCACTATTTAATGCCGAAAATCGAGAAAATGAACGATGAAGAGCTAGCAGAGCTTTTAAAGGTCTTGGGCTGCACCAAGGAGCAGTTGCCCGTTGTAACGCTTTCTGACGCCGGACTTAATGGTCTGGATGTCCACATCGGCGACGTCGTGCGCATCACGCGCGACGGGAAGAGGAAAGAATTTTACTACCGCACTGTAGTCGACTAGACGTGCTTGCGGGCTATCATATAGCTTTCTCGCATGAATGGCGTAATATTCGCATATATGCCCCAAGTGGGCGGATTGGGGTTCCGAAGGCCTTTGTGCTTGGAATCGTTTGTGGAGCGTGGGGTACCGTGTTTGCTGAAGTTGAAAGCGCTTTCTTGAAGGGAAATACTATCGTCGACCAGCACTTGGAGTCTTACAACCAGTTCGTGGAACAGACGATGCAGGATATTGTGGACACGCAGAGCGTTATAGAGCCGCAAATCGAGGGCTTGACAATCAAGCTTGGGAAAATCCGCGTTGAAAAGCCCATGGTTGTCGAGGGCGACGGCTCGCGCAGGCCACTTTACCCTATGGAAGCGCGCATCCGCGACTTGAACTATTCCGCACCGTTGTTTTTGGAAATGACGCAGGTCAGCAAGGGCGTTGAAAAGCGCGCTGAAGACGTTTTTATCGGCGAATTGCCCGTAATGCTCAAGTCAAAGCTCTGCTATTTGCACGGCCGCAGCGCGCAGGAATTGCAGCAGATGGGTGAGGATTCGCTTGACTCTGGCGGCTATTTTGTCATCAACGGCACTGAAAAGAACCTGATGATTCTTGAGGACCTTGCCCCAAACCGCATTTTTGTTTCGCGCGAGAAGGACACGGGCTTGACGCAGGCCAAGATTTTTTCAACCCGCTCCGGTTTTCGCGGCAGGTGCACCATTGACCGCACCAAGGAAGGGCTTTTGAGCGTGAGCATGCCTTCGTACAACAAGTCGCTTGAGCTTACGCTTTTGTTCCGGGCCCTGGGGCTTGTTGATGCAGAGCGCATAATGGAAGTTTTCCTGAATTACCCTGAAATCCGCAACGACATTCTTTTGAACCTTGAGGACACGGCTGAAGTGAAGACCAAGCGGGATGCCCTTGAAACAATTGGAAAGCGGGCTGCTCCAGGCCAGCCTGTTGACTACCAGGTGAAGAGGGCGGAGGTTCTCTTGGACCGCTATCTCCTGCCGCACATTGGTGTAGATGAGAAGAGCCGGCTTGCCAAGGCGTTCTTCCTCTGCCGCATGTCCGAGCGGGCGATTCTAGTCGCTTACAAGAAACGCTCGGTTGACGACAAGGACCATTATGCTAACAAGCGCCTGAAGATTTCCGGCAAGCTCATGGAGGAAGTTTTCCGCTACGCTTTCCAATTCCTTTTGAAGGACGTCGCCTACCAGATGGAGAGGGCGAACGTGCGCGGAAGGCGCATGAGCATGTTTGCAATCGTAAGGCCGGATGCCTTGAGCGACCGCATTAAGTATTCAATGGCAACGGGCAACTGGGTAGGGGGTCACACGGGCATTTCACAGCCCCTGGACCGCTATAACTTCATTTCCGCAGCAGCGTTCTTGAAGAGGGTCACTTCCCCGCTGGCGAAGAAGCACCCGCACTACAAGGCGAGGGACTTGCACGGCACGCACTGGGGCAGGCTAGACCCTAACGAGACGCCCGAAGGCCCGAACTGCGGTTTGATCAAGAACCTGTCGTTGTACTCGCAGATTACTGTCGGCCGCAAGACCGACGTGGAAGCTTCGCTGAAGAAGCTCGGCGTTTCAATGAAGATTTAGTCTCATCCGTTTTGTTTTTTGCAGGCCTAGGGTGTTTAACCAGATTTTTTTTGTGTTTTTGTCGTTTGGAAAGTTGTTTTTACTGGGGTGTTTGTTGGTGAAACAGGCAAGTGTTTTTCTGAATGGAAAGTTTTTGGGTTTTGCGGACAATGGCGCGAAACTTGCGCGTGAAGTCCGCGACATGCGCCGCAAGGGAGAGTTGGACGGCGAGGTTAACGTCGCCTACTATTACAAGACGCGCGAGGTTTTCGTCAACACCGATGAAGGCCGTGCAAGAAGGCCGCTCATCATAGTAAAAAACGGCAAGTCCATGCTTACGAAAGAGCACGTTGAGAAGCTCAAGAAGGGAGAACTCCACTGGAAGCAATTGGTCGGCCAGGGTTCAATAGAGTTTTTGGATGCAGAAGAGGAGGAAAACGCTTTTGTTGCGCTTTCGGAAAGCGCCGTGACCCCCGACCACACGCACTTGGAAATTTCGCCTTCAATGATTCTCGGCTACGCTTCAGCCCAGCTGCCTTTCCCGGAGTACAACATGGCGCCAAGGGTTTTGATGGCAGCCCAGCATGCAAAGCAGAGCTTGGGCCTTTACGCTTCGAATTTTAACTTGCGTACGGACACGCGCGGCCACATTTTGTTCTACCCCCAGCAGCCGATTTTGCAGACCAGGCCGTACCGTGATTTGAACTTGCAGCGCAGGCCCGCAGGCCAGAATTTGGTCGTTGCGGTGATTTCATACAAGGGCTTCAACATGAACGACGCCGTTGTGGTTGGCAAGAGTGCCGTCGAGAGGGGCTTGGGCCGCAGTGCTTTTGTCCGCACTTATTCCACTGTTGAACGCCGCTATCCGGGAGGCCAGAAGGACACTTTCGGCATTCCCGAGGAGCACGTGCAGGGCTTCCTGGGTGAAGAGGCGTACTCGCATTTGGATGAGGATGGCTTCGCTTCGCCCGAGACCATAGTGCGCGGCAACCACGTTCTAGTTGGCAAGACTTCACCGCCCCGGTTCTTGAAGGAAATCACCGCATTGGAAATGGAGGCAGAACGCAGGCGCGAGTCGAGCGTCACTGTCCGCGGTAACGAAGAGGGCATTGTTGATTCAGTGATTTTGAGCGAAACGCTTTCGGGCGACCATTTCGTGAAAATCCGCGTGCGCAACACCAACGTCCCTGAAGTGGGCGACAAGTTTTCATCGCGCCACGGGCAGAAGGGAGTAATTTCGCTTTTGGTTTCGCAGGAGGATTTGCCCTGCACCAAGGACGGCATTGTGCCGGACTTGATGATCAACCCCCATGCAATTCCCGGGAGAATGACCGCCGGGCATTTGCTTGAAATGCTTGGCGCAAAAGCTTCGTCCCTAACGGGAAGCTTGGGCGACTGCACCGCTTTTTCGGGAGACGTGCAGAAGGACTTCGAGCAATCCTTGCTTGAGGCAGGATTTTCGCCAGCAGGCCAGGAAGTTTTGTACGACGGGAAAACGGGCGAACGCCTGAATGCAAGGATTTTCATAGGTGTGATTTACTACCAGCGCTTGCACCACTTGGTTTCACTCAAGATGCACGCACGCTCGAGGGGTCCTGTGCAGATGCTCACGCACCAGCCGACCGAAGGCCGCGCCCGCGAAGGCGGATTGAGGCTAGGGGAAATGGAACGCGATTGTTTCATCGGCTATGGGGCCGCGCTGCTGTTGAAGGAGAGGATGATGGACTCGAGCGACAAGACCATCGAGCTGGTCTGCAGTAATTGCGGTTCGCTTGCGTTCACCGACCGCCAGAAGAACAAGAGCTTCTGCGCCCTCTGCCAGAGCAGTGAAGTCCATCCTGTTGAAATGAGCTATGCGTTCAAGCTTTTGCTTGACGAGATGAAGAGCATCGGCATATTCCCGAAGCTCAAGCTCACCGACAGGGCATAATTTTTCCATTTTGTTTTTTTCCAGTTTGATACTTTTCCGAAGAAGGAAGGGGTTGGCAAGGAGAAACCTTTGGTTTCTCCTGCAGAGGTGTTCGAATGAAGGTTGTTTCCGCAATTGGTTTTTCGATTTATTCCCCCGAGCAGATCCGCAAGATGAGCGCGGTGAAGATAACGATGCCGGACACTTACGATGAGGACGGTTATCCCATAGGCGGAGGCTTGGCTGACCAGCGTTTGGGTGTTGTTGACCCTGGCTTGAAGTGCAGGACTTGCGGCGGTAGGATGAAAGACTGCCCAGGCCACCCGGGCCACATTGAGGCAGTAAGGCCGGTGGTTCACGTCGGTTTCGGCAAGTTCATCTACCAACTGCTCCGCTTTTCGTGCAGGAAGTGCGCGCGCGTAATGCACATGGCCGACAGCATTGAGGAGTCTAAGCGCTCTTTGGAATGCCCCCACTGCGGCGAGAAGCAGAGGAAAATAAAGTTCGTAAAGCCTACCACCTACTACGAGGACGACCGCAGGCTTTTGCCCAACGAAATCCGCGAGAGGCTCGAGCACATTCCCGACGAGGATTTGCACGGCCTTGGCGTTTCAATACGGCCCGAGTGGGCTGTGCTCACCGTGCTCATGGTTCCTCCTGTAACCGTGCGCCCTTCAATCACGCTTGAGACTGGCGAGAGGAGCGAAGACGATTTGACCCACAAGCTGGTGGACATCCTGCGCATCAACCAGAGGCTTGAGGAGAACATTGATGCAGGCGCGCCACAGTTGATCATTGAAGATTTATGGGAGTTGCTGCAATACCACGTTACCACTTTCTTTGACAATGAAACCGCAGGCATCCCCCCTGCACGCCACCGCAGTGGAAGACAATTGAAGACGCTGTTCCAGCGTTTGAAGGGCAAGGAAGGCCGCTTCAGGTACAACTTGAGCGGAAAGCGCGTGAACTTTTCAGCCCGCACAGTAGTTTCGCCGGACCCCACTCTCGGCATTAACGAGTTGGGCGTGCCCATTGACATTGCCCGCGAGCTTACTGTTCCTGTGAGCGTAACCCAGTGGAACCTCGAGGCGGTCAAGGACATGATCCGCAAGAACAACGAGCGCATTAACTATGTCATCAGGCCCGACGGAAAGAGAAAGAAGATTACCCCCGCAAACCTCGAGGAGATTTTGCTGGAAGTCACAATGGGTTATACTGTTGAAAGGCAGTTGTTCGATGGCGACGTGATTATCTTCAACCGCCAGCCTTCACTCCACCGGGTTTCAATGATGGCCCACACAGTCCGCGTTCTTCCGGGCAAGACTTTCCGCTTTAACGTTGCCGATTGCGCGCCTTACAACGCCGACTTCGATGGCGATGAAATGAACGTCCACGTGCCTCAGACCGAGGAAGCGCAAGCGGAGGCCGAGCTTTTGATGAAAGTGCAGGAGAACATACTCTCGCCGCGCAACGCCTCTCCCCTTGTCGCTCCTGACTTGGACCAGATTACGGGGCTTTACTTGCTTTCGCTCGACGATTTCGTCGTTTCAAAGAAAGAGGCTTGCAACTTGCTGAACGCCGCTGGCGGCATTGAAGCCGAGTTCGACAAAAACACAATCAGCGGCAAGGAAATCTTTTCCATGCTCCTCCCGGAAGGGTTGAACATGGAAATAAAGGACAAGGCTGGAAACGTCAAGATAAAGAACGGCAAGCTCACCGAAGGTTTCCTCAATACGCACGCCAACCGCGACATCGTGAAAACTATTTTCAACGAGTTCGGCAGCGACGAAGCGCGCAAATACATCGACGCGGCAACCAGGCTTTCAGTGCAATTGGTTTACGGATATGGATTTTCATTGAGCCTTAGGGATTACCACCTGCCTCCCGAAGCTTTGGAGGAAGTCAACAAGCTTTACGAGGAAGGAAAACAGAAGCTCGAAGAGCTCGTCAAGAAGTACAAGACCCGAAAGCTCGAGAGGCTTCCAGGCAAGACCCTAAAGGAAACGCTTGAAGAGCAGGTAATGAACATCGTGGAACTCATCCGCTTCCACTGCTGGAACATAGTCAAGGACAAAATCGCCATGACCAACGTGGACATTAACGGCCACACGTTCAGCCACAACCCCTCGCTCCTAATGGCGCAGGCGGGAGTGAAGAACAAGCCCATTAACGTGGTTCAAATGGCCGCCCTCGTGGGACAGCAGGCCGTGCGTGGAAAACGCCCTGCCTCGGGCTTCAAGAAACGCCTCTTGCCCCACTACCGGAAAGGCGATTTGGGTGACAATGCCCGCGGTTTCGTCAAGCACAATTACACCCAAGGCCTGAACGCGACGGAATACTTCTTCCACGCGGCAGGCGGAAGGGACAGCGTCGTGGACAAGGGAGTCAACCCGGCGAAAACCGGTTACATGCAGCGCAGGCTCATCAACGCATTGCAGGACTTCATAGTCTGGGAAGATGCGACCGTGCGCGACAGCGAAGGCAATTTGATCCAATTCAAGTACGGCGGCGACGGCATCGACCCTTCAACAGGAAAGCCAATTGCCTACGGAGAGCCGGTTGGAGTAGTTGCAGCCCAGAGCATTGGCGAACCGGGCACGCAAATGACTTTGAGGACCTTCCACTACGCGGGAGTGGCATCGCTCGCCCAGTTCGGCTTCACGCGCTTGGTTGAACTGGTGGACGCCCGCAAGTCGCCCAAGAAGCCGGTCATGGAAATCATGCTGAAGAAGAGCGTTTCCGGCGACTTCGAGAAAGTAAAGGGAATCGCCGCGCGCATAGAGCAGGTTTCCCTTGCGGACGTTGCCCACATAAATGAAAACTTCGAGCGCAAGGTCGTGACCATAACCATCGACCCGCAAATGCTGAAGGACAAGATGGTGCGCGAGAAAGACATACTCGCGCAAGTGGAGCTTATTGCGCCGAACTTCAAGCAGGACGGCCACGAGATTTCCATCAAGACCAAGGAAGACTCGCTCAAGAGCATACGCAAGCTGACCCTCCGGCTGAAGGAACTGCACTTGAGCGGCATTCCGTGCATTCGCAAGGCCATTATTATCGAAAAGAAGGCCGATGGCGGAAGGGAATATGCCATTGCAACCGACGGCTCGAACTTGCCTGAAGTGTTCAAGCTCGAGGAAGTCGACCCGTACCGCACGAGCACGAACGACGTCATGGAAATCGGCCGCGTTCTCGGAATCGAGGCTGCGCGCAACGCCATAATCCAGGAAATCAACAAGGTCATGGAAATGCAGGACTTGCACGTTGACGACAGGCACATCATGCTAATCGCAGACGGCATGACTTTCCTCGGTGAAGTTTCAAGCGTCGGAAGGCATGGCTTGGCAGGGAAGAAGAAGAGCGTTCTCGCACGCGCGGCGTTCGAGGAAACGGCAAAACACCTGCTGCACGCGTGCATCTACGGCGAGGAAGACGACCTCAAGGGAATAGCCGAAAACATCATCATCGGCCAGACCATTCCCGCAGGCACGGGCATAGTCAAGCTCGAAATGAAACTCGACTGACATCCCTTTCTTTTGTAAAAGAAAGGTCCGTCACCCCCAAAGAAAACAGCTTGTTGCTTTGTTTTTCCATACCGAGCTGTTTTTATTCCAGTTTTTCTTTCCTTTCTTTTCCCCCTTTTTCGGGAATTCGTAAAACCTTATTGTAGTGGATAAAAAATGGTTTTTTTTGGTGCGCTGGTTGAAATTCCGATTTTTTCCCTAGTGTTTTCCGTAATTTCTTTTGCGTTGAACAAGACTCTTGGCGAGAGGGACAAGGTCAAGGCCTACCAGAAGCAAGTGCAGGCCTACCAAAAGGCGATGCAGCAGGCCATGCTTGCAAAGGACGAGAAGAAGCTTGAGGAACTGCGCAAGCGCGACAAGGAAATGAACGACAAGATGATGCAGATGATGCTCATGCCTTGGAAGGCGAGCATCGTCATACTGCCATTGGCTTGGATTGCCATTTCTTTCGTGATGCCTGCGCTCTACAAGGACTTTGTAATCCTCCTGCCTTTCGACATCCACTTGAGCGCAATCTTGTCGTGGACTTTCTATTCCAACATCTTCCAGGCTGCAGCCTACGGCACGACCGGCTTTTTCATCGTCTGCGCAATCGTCTTCGGCCTGGCCATTGAGGGAATAGTCTCGCGCCTCTGGCCTTCTAATCCAATAGTTGAAGCATTCTGATTATTTTTTAGCTTCTGTCTATTTTTCTGCGGCCAGCACGAGTTCTTCCATCTTGTCCGCCAGCGCCCGCGCGTGGCTCTCGTGCAGGTAATGCCCAGTCGGGCTGGTGTCGTCTTTCGGTATCATCCTTCGAAATAAATCGCGTATGAGCATGTCCGCTTCCGCCTGTTTTTGGTCCTTCTTGCCTTTTGCCCATCTGTCGATAATTTTTCCAGCTTTTCTCGCTAACTTATCAGTGTCTGTCGGATAAACGTGGTCTGCAAGGTTTTCTACAAGCGCAACGACTTTTTTCCCTTCGCTTCCTTCTCTCACGGTATATAAAATCCCGCTGGAATTTTTGCCCGAATTTAATAGCGCACCCTTAAATTTTTGGTGGTTATAATGGCATCCCTGCGACTCATTTTCCTCTAAATATCCATCGTGCTTTACTGCCTCGCAGTTTGGAGGCGCGGCCGCCCAACCCTCATGGAATGAAGAATGGAAGTTGAAAACGTGGCAATCTGGCCTTTCATCCGCGTAGCCTTTAGTAATGCTGTTAGTGTGCCTTTTTCTCATCTTTTTCCCAGCTATGTAACGCTTTATCCAAGGCGAAGCCTTCCAAGCTTTTCTGCTGTTGGCGACTTTTTCTGCGAACGCGACATAGGACTGTGATCTCTCTCTGCGGGTATTGGTAGTACTTCAACCTCGTGCCCTTTTTTTTCAGCATTTCAGAAACCTGATTTGCCCGTTCAACTGCAAGCGTCTCATGCGGGTGTTCGTCGCATAGGAGGAGGATTTTCGCCATTCAAATCAAGATTACTAATACCTCTACTTTTAGTTAAGCTTATCCCGAAAGCCATCGGAATCAAAAAGCCATCGGCACGGTACTGTCAACTCAGCTTTAAAAATCGCAATTTAGTGGATACTCTCCGCGTTTTGAAAAACGCGTGAACCGCAAAGGCTCGAAGCTTTCGGGCTTCTCGCGGGTTTGGGTTGATGGAAAATGATTGGAGATTTGAAGTTCGTGAGAAACCGGTTCGGCGCAAGGCGCCTGACCGAGTGGATTGAGGACAGCGGTGAAGCCGCCCCCAATCGCAGTTCAACGGATAGAACAACCCCCCGCTAAGACGTAAGAGAATGATTGTTGACGTGGTTTAAAATGTTTTTCGAATCTTGCGAAGAAAAAGAAAACTCAAAGGGTTTTGAGCCCTTTGAGCTTGATGTCCGATTGGACAAAGGAACTGCCCATCTAGAGACTAATGTTTTAGTGTGTATAAAAAGTTCTGGATTTTCAAAAGGAAGAGGTTAGCAAGGAGACCTTGCAGAGCAACGCTCTGCGAGGCGTCGCAGAAGCAATGCTTCTGCAACGAACCTTTGGTTTCTCCTGCAGAGGTGGTGCGGAATGTTGTGCGGGAATTGCGGAAGGAAGTTTGAGTCGTGCTGCGGCGACGAGCAGGAAACGTGCCTGCTTTGCTCGTTCAGCGGAATGAATTGCTGAATTTATATTTTTTGAAGGTTCGAAAACAAGGGAAAATGCAGAAGGTGGTATGTATGAAGATTGATGTATCTCAGTTGCCTTATACGGGCGTGATGGATGTCGTTCGCAAGACCAGGTGGGTAGTAAACGAGTTGGTTTGCGAGAACGGAAGGGTAGTGTTGGACTGCTCCCCAGTGTAGTGTCGAACTCACAAAGCGAGTTCGACAGTCGCAGGCAGGGCCTGCCGGGATCCCCCACGGGAGGAATAGGGAGGCCTTCGAAAGAAGGCCTTTCCAAACCCCATCTGTTTAAAAAATTCCCTTTCGTTTTAGTTCAATGAATGCAAAAGGTTTGTGGAACGGCTTTGATTCCGGGCAAATCGCCGTTTTAAGGCGGTTGAATACGCCTGCGAAAGTACAGGACTTTCTTGATTTTGAGTTGCCGTACAATTACGAAAAGCAAGGCGAAACATTATATTCGCCGCGCTTGGTTTTGCGTGAGAACAAGGCCCATTGTTTCGAAGGAGCTTTGTTTGCAGCCTGTACCCTGAGGTTTCATGGTTTTAAGCCTTTGATAGTGGATTTGGTTGCCAGCGAGGATGACGACCACATACTGGCGTTGTTCAAGGAAAAGGGATTGTGGGGTTGCGTTGCAAAATCAAAGTTTACGGGCCTGCGCTACCGCGAGCCCATACACCGCAACTTGCGGGAGTTGGTATTGTCTTCGTTTGAGGGATACTACAATTTCGACGGGAAGAAATCCTTGCGGTCGTATTCCGAGCCTTTCGACTTAAGCAAGTTTGATTCCGCGGGTTGGATGGCAAGTGGAAAGCCGCTGTGGCCTGTTGAAAAGGCGTTGAACCGGTCGAAACACCACGGGCTTTTCCCGAAGGGGTTGGAGCGAAAATTCAGGCTTGTTGACGGTTCTTTATTCAAAGCAGAGGTTCTTGGCCGTGTTGGAACGCCGTTGTACAAGCAAAAGCCCTTCAATGCGCGAAAGCTATTGGGGAAAAGAAAAAGCCACGTTTAAAAATCTTGTTTTCTTCTTCTATTTACCCACAAGTCCGAGAGTGAGACGCTAGTGTTCATAAGCAAGATAATGATGCAGAATTTCAAGAGCTTCAAGAAAGGCGAAGTTGTACTCAGGCCTGGCTTTAACGCAATCGTTGGACCTAATGGTAGTGGCAAATCGAATTTAGTAGACATGGTTTTATTTGCTTTCGGCGAATCGCGATTCAAGTCCATGCGCGTCAAGAAAATCCGAGACTTGATTTTCGAGGATGCGGGTGTGGCGGAAGTTTCCCTTGTGCTTTCCGACGGGATCAAGGAACGCACGATAAAGCGGGCTTTGCGCAAGGACGGCAAGATAAAGTACTTTGTTGACGGCAAGCGCGTCAAGAAATACGCCCTCGAAGAATTCTTGTCTCACAACAACCTTTCCAGCAACCACGTGATAAAACAAGGTGAAGTACAGCGCATAGTTGAAATGAACCCGAAAGACCGCAGGGGGCTTATTGATTTCATTGCCGGCGTTTCAGAGTATGAGGAGAAAAAGAGGGAAGCGTTGAGCGAATTGGACAAAGTTCATTCCAAGGTTTCCGAAGAAAAGGCAGTCATAGCTGAAAAGCAGGGTTATTTGGCAGAGTTGGAGAAAGACAAGGCTAACGCCCAAAAGTTCGTTGAGTTTGACTCACGGCTGAAGAAAACCAAGGCCACCATACTGCACTTGGAATTGAGTGATTTGCAGGATGAGTTCGCCTCGCTCGTCAACGCCTCGCTCGACTTGGACAACAAAATCCGTGCCCTTTCAGGGGAAATACGAAGTTTTGAAGAGCAGATTGCCGAGAAACAGCGCAAGAAGGACGAGATCAACAAGCAGATTATCGAAAAGAGCGCGGGCAAGGAAGGCGAGATACAGCGGCAGATCGATTTCCTGCAGAAGGAAATGGACGATTCTAAACTCCTCATAGGAAAAAACCAGGGGTTGCTCAAGGAAAAGGGCGCTTCCCTCCTGGAAGCTTCCACTGAAAAGCGCAAGGCCGAAGATTCGCTTTCATCGGCGAAAAAGCAGGCTCTTGAGTTGGATGAAGAGTGCGCGGCAATCCAAAAAATCCTTTTGGAAAAGCAGGCGGAGTACGACGCGCTCATGTCGAAGACCACCGCGTTTTCCGAGCAGTTCCGCACCGCGCGCGCGAAAATGTCTTCCCTTGAGCAGGAGCTGTTGCAGGTGAAAGACTCGCTTAACCAGCTGCAGAGCGATGTTTCGATTGCCGAGGAAAAGCGCAGGCTCAAGCAAGATGAACTTGAACGATTGCAAACCGGCCGGTTTGAAGATTACTCGCCGCAAAAGGGAATGCTTGAGGAGCACTTGCAGCAACTGACCCTGGAAGTTCAGAGGGTTGACGCGCTTTTGAAGGCCCTTGTGGATGAAGAGCGCCAGGCTTTCGAGAAAATGGGTTTGATTGACGAGGATGTGCTTAGGGCGAGGGAAAAGATTTCCATTGCCGACGCGAGGCTGAAAACCGCAGGAAGCAGCAGGTCCATTGACGTGGTTGAAAAACTGCGCAGTGAAATCAAGGGCGTTTACGGAACGCTCCAACAGCTTATTGATTACGATCCCGCATTCTCGCTTCCAGTCAGCGTATCCATGGGCCAGAGGCTGCACTATGCGGTGGTGGATTCGGTGCGCACTGCCGGAAAGGCAATTGAGCTGTTGAAGAAAAACAATTGGGGCAGGCTTTCGTTCATTCCCCTGGACAAAATCCATGATTATGACATTTCACCGGAGGAGTTCAAGCTCAAGAAGAGCGAGGGTGCCATAGACTTTCTAGTGAAATTATTGCGCTATGACGCGAAATACGCCAAGGCAGTGCACTTTGTGTGCAGCAACACGCTTGTAATGGAAGATTTTGTGACTGCCGAAGAGCTTGTGGGCAGGGTGCGCATGGTTACCCTTGACGGCGAGTTGGTCGAGCAAAGCGGCCTGGTGAGCGGGGGAAGGGCGAGGGAGGAAATAAACCCGTTCGTCGAGGCGAAGGAACTGCAGAAGTGGGAGGAGAAAATGGAAACGCTCCTTTCGACCAAGGATGGCATTTCAAAGAAACTTTCGTTCACGCGCGGCGAGCTGGGCGAACTGCGCAGGAAAAAGGCCGAGGCGGAAGTGGCGAAAACCAAGACCGAGCTAGAGCTGAGGCACATTCTTGACGAGGACCGGGCGCTGGGCGAAAAGCAGAAGAACGTCTCGAAGGCCGCGGCGCAGTTGAAGCAGGAAATGAAGGAACTCCAGTCCGTCGTGGACAAGAAGTCGGGAGAGAGGAACGAGCTGGTGCGCAGGATTTCGGGCTTGAACTCGCAGTACCTCACTGCGAAAGAGCTTGTCGATACTGAGAAGGAAGAGCAGTTCGGCAACCTGGTGCGCGAGAAGGAAAAGAAGATTTCAGACCTGCGCGTGCAAGCCGCCGATTACTCGAGCCAGGCCAGCGCCAAGAAAACTGAAGTTTCATCGCTGGAAAAACAATTCAGCTTCCTGGAAAAGCGCGAGAGGGAACTGGAATCGGAAGAGCGTTCGCTGCGCGAGGAAATCCAGACTGCAGACGAGCGCATCAGCAAGCATACGGTAGTCATGCGCGAGAAGGTGGAAGAGCAGAAGAAAATGTCTTCCGCAATGCGCGACTTGTACGAGCAGCGCGAGGACGCTGAAAAGGGGATAGCGAAATTCGCCGATTCAAAGGGAAGGATGCAGGCCGAGCTTGAGCTGCAAATCCAGCCGCGCCAGCAGGATGTTGGATATAAACGCGCTGGGGTGGAGGCAAGGCTGACCGAACTAAAGGCGCAATACTCGGCTTTCGAGGGCGTGGAAATCCTTCAGGGCGAGAAGAATGAACTGATCGTCCAGTCGAAAGAGCTTGAGGCCGAAATAATCTCCCTTGGGCCGATAAACATGCGGGCGATTGATATGTTCGAGGAGAAAACCCGCGAGTTCCTGCAGCATAGGGACCGGCTCACGCAACTGGAGAACGAGCGCAAGGCAGTGCTCATACTAATTGAAGAGATAGAGGGCCGCAAGAAAGCTACTTTCATGCAGTCCTTCGACAGGGTGAACGACAACTACCAAAAACTATTCAAGCACATTTTCGACGGCGAAGGCTCGCTCCTGCTGGAAAACCAGGAAGACCCGTTCGAGGGTGGGCTTACGATGCAAGTGCGGCTTGAAAACAAGGAAGTAAAATACCTGGAGTTGATGAGCGGCGGGGAAAAGTCCCTGTTGGCGTTGATATTCATTTTCGGAATGCAGGGCGTGAACAAGAGCAGCGTTTACGTTCTTGACGAGGCCGACGCTGCGCTGGATGACGAGAATTCGCGCAAGCTGGCGGAATTGCTGAAGGCAATGTCGAAGGAAACCCAGTTCGTTGTGGTAACGCACAACGAGACTGTATACCGCCAGGCTGACACGCTTGTCGGAGTGGCCATGGCGGGCCGCGAGGGCAGCAAGCTCGTCGAAGTCAAGCTATCCCAGCCCATTGCCGCAAAATGAATTGTGAATTTTGTTATTATAGCAAACCAAGAAAGTCTNNTGGGGCTGGAAATAACATTGGAACGGCGAAAGAAAGTTTTTCCTGATGCCGAAATGGGAACTTCTCAGGGTATTTCTGTTCCGAGAATTTGCCTTTCAACCGCGTCTAAAAACATGGGGCTTATACGAAGGGTAAAAGGGATGCTCAGGGCAAAAGGCGTTAAGGGTTTTAGTGAGGGCGGTACCAGCATTGGCGGCGTACATTCCGTTAAAATATTGATTTCCCCAGATACGCTTCAAGGCAAAGATTTCGAAAGAATAACCTCCTTACCCCCGCATCTTACCGAAATTGCCGCCGGAATCTAGGTTTTTAATGCACTGAACAGCTTTTCGAAGCCGATTTTCTCCCAGGCGCTCACGCTCACGACCTTCGAGGGAAATGTGAATTTTCCCTTCTTTGCCAAATCGCATTTGTTCTCGACTGGAATGACTTTCTTCTCGAGGCGCTCTTCAAGGGCCTTTGCAAGCGCTTCAGCGTCCTCGTGGGGCGCGCTTCCAACTTCGAAAACCAGGAGGACGGCGTCGGCTTTTTCCAGAGGCGCCGAGTTTTCCTTGGAGAAAAAGAAATCGTCGAAAGGCGCGGTGAAATCCAGGATGACAAAATCAAAACCTTCTACCCTGGCTTTCTTGAACCAGTCGCCCTTCTGGTCTTTCCGCGACCGGGCGTCCCAGAACGCCTCGTATTTTATGGGCTTGCTGCTTCCGCCCATGCTCGCAACGCCGACCTTCAGGCCTTTCTTCTCGAGGAATTTCGAGAAGGAAAACGCCAGCGTGCTCTTGCCGCTTTGGCTTGGCCCTACCAACGCAATGGCTTTCACAGATTTCACCAGACTTAGTTAATGGGTTTTCAGGGTTGAAAAACCCACTTGGTGCTTACCTAATTACTTCAGGTTTCTGGTACGGTTTTTTTTCAATATTTTGGTGATTTTTTTTATCATTCTCTCAGACTCCATGCGTGAAATTTCATCCAGTTCGTTTT
>DUGE01000106.1 GCA_013331595.1 Microcaldota archaeon
TCGATGTTTTCCTGCGCGTGCGGCTTGTCGGCCTTGTTAGCCGCAACAACAATGGGCTTTGAAGCCTTTCGCAGCTCGCGCGCAAAACCCAAAAGATCATCATCATTCCAATCGCGCGCCGGCTTGTCAGTAAGCGCGGCTTTCGCCATTGCCTTTTCAACCAAAAACACGGTTGCACCAATGCCGCTTAAAATCTGCATCACTTGCTCAAGCATTTCATTGCGCGATTTGAAGGGGATTCTTGAAACCTTAGCCCAGTTTTTGTGCACTATGCCGTAAAACCACAAGTCAATTTCCTTTTCGAGAAACTCCACGTCCTTTAGGGGGTCGTGCTGGCCTGTCGGGACTTCCTCGCCCTTCTCGTTAGTGCCGCCGCTCGCATCAACAATGTGAATCAGCGCATCAGCCTGGGNNCGTGGCTGCGCTGAAGAAAGTGCTCTTGCCCGCGCTTGGCTTTCCCACTAGGCCGATTAGCATGCTTTTTATTTGCAAGGCAAGGTAATAATTTGCTTTCTATTAGGGTGGGCACGCATGCTGTGGACTTTAAAGTACTCTCCGAAAAAAGTCGAGGAAATCGCCGGCAACGACGAGGCTAAAACTGCGATTAAAAAGTGGGCGCTCGAGTGGGCCCGCGGGAAAAAACAAAGGCCTTTGCTTGTCCACGGGCCGAGTGGGGTCGGTAAAACGGCGGTGACGCGCGCCTTGGCCGAGGAATTCGGCTGGATTCTAGTGGAAACGGGCTCTTCGGAAGTGCGCAACGAGAAAGGCCTTTCGAAGCAGTTTGGAGAGGCTGGGGCAGAAGGGCTTTTCGGAAAAAGGCTTTTGGTTGTCGACGACTTGGACGCGGTTTTCGACCGGGGAGAGGTCCAGACGCTCTTGAAGCTGTTGGACGGCGCTTCACAGCCGGTAGTGCTTTGCGCGAACGACGTTTGGGAGCCCAAGCTCGCGCCCCTGCGCGAGGCGTGCACGCGCGTTGAGTTAAAGAGGATAAACAAGACCACGGTTAAGGCCGTTCTCGGACGGATTGCCAAGGAAGAGCAAATGGGTGAGGAAATAACGCCAGACACGATAGCAAGCATTGCAGATTTTTGCAAGGGCGACTTGCGTGCGGCAATCATCGACTTGCAGGCGGGATTTTCCTCGGAGCGCGAGCAGGAGGAGGACGTTTTCAAGAGCCTCATTGCCGTATTCAAAGGGTCGTTCAACAAGGCACTGGAAAGCGAGCCTCAGGACTACGAGCTTTTCCTCAAGTGGGTGGAGGAAAACATTCCCATCGAGTACGAAAAGCCCGAAGACGTGGCCGAGGCGTTCAAGTGGTTTTCGAAAGCAAACGTTTTCCGCGGCAGGATTTACAAGCGCCAGGATTACGGGCTAATGCTTTACGAAAGGGCTTTGGCATTGGGCGGCGTGGCAGCTGCGAAAAGCCAGCCCTATAGCAAGTTTTCCCGCTATCAATTCCCGGCAGTAATCAAGATGCTGAGCCGAAGCAAGGCTGAAAGGCAGGCGCTCAAGAAAATAAGCCTTGATGCCGCGCAAAAACTCCATTGCTCTTCAAAAGAAGCATTGCAGACGCTGTTGGCAATGCCGGAAAAGACTTGGGAAGCAATGGGCTTCTGCAAGGAAGAACAGGCTATTCTTGCGGGTGCAAGAACTTGAATACTACGACAACGCCGAAAAGCGCGAGCAACACCCAAATGTAATTATGCCTCAAATCATCGATGCTTTGGACGAAAAAATCACTCACTTCCTGGTTCAGGCTTTTCTCGCGGATGAACTCAACGTCCCACTTTCCGAAAATCGGCCCCTGCCAGGTTATAACGTTCTTCTGCCTGCCTGCACCCGGGTCCGGGGAAACGCGGATTTCCTGCGCGTCGGTCGGAACTTCAAGAGTGAAGCTCATGCCGTTGCCAAGGCTTATCTCGCCCTTGGAGGATATGAGCGCAATGAGCGGCGTGTTAAGGGCATATTTCGTGCTGCGAGAGGAAAACTGGTCTAAAAGCATCATGCGGTCCGCATCATACTCGAGAGTAATGCTCGCAGCGTTGGGATGAATGTTGAATTCCCTCGCAGCAACTATCCTCAAGCCAGAAATCGCGCCGGAAAAATGGTATTTTATGCTCTTGGAAAACCTCTGCCAGTCGAAGAGCGTGGTGTTGCCCAGGCGCAGGTAATAATCGAAAGTCGTGCGCTCAGCCTCGGTCTCCAGGAAGAAAACGGTCTTCTCGGTTATTTTCGCGTTCCCGNNCAACCTTGACGTAAATGGAAAACGCCTGGTCAAGGTATGCAAAAACGCTGCCTGACGCAAAAACCAGGAACAACAGTAAAGCAAATGCGAAACGCGCCATGCAAACAACACCTTCAGGAAACAATAAAAGGTTTTTTCACCTTATATATTCAATGCGTGGTTTTGCACTATCTGCCATTTCGTTCGTCCTCATCCTCTCGCTATTCCCCCTGCTTGCGGCCCAAAGGCACTACTACAAATCCTCCAGCGAGAGCGTTGAAGCTGCGCTGGTAATGGAAAAGAAATACTACGCCGACCTGGAGGCGAAAGAAGCTTTCGAACAGGTTCTCAGCGAAACGCCGGGCGGCGATGAAAAGCAAAAAACCGAGAAAACTGCTGAAAACCTTGCCGCACTATCCATTCTTCTTGAGGATAGCTTTACCGAAAGGGGCATTACGGCAAAAACCTGGTTTGGCACACTCACGCAAAACGAAGAGGAGAATATCCCGAGGCAATCTCTCGGCAGAGGCAAACCGGTCGAATGCACAGAATGCCGGTCGTTCAACTCTAAAACATTGGACTGGGACAAGAAAATCGTTTTCCGCAGCACCGAACTGCTTTTCGAAGGCAGGGTTTCACGCAAGGGCTTTGCCCACACGCCGTCCTCGGCAAGATGGCTGGGCCGCAGGGTTGAGTTTGGAGTTACGTTCGTAATCCCGGGCGAAAGGATTGCCTGGCTGAGCATAATGCCCGAAGGATTCGGGAAAAGAGGCTGAAAAACAATGAAGAAAAACAAAAGCCAAGTTTCAATGGAGTTCATGCTCGTGCTTGCCATTGCGCTCACACTGCTTGCGGCACTGCTTCCCGTTTATGGAAAGGCACAGGAAAAAACAAGCGATGCGCTATTGGGGGAAGCGCAGCAAGCGGCCTTCAGCCGCATGGTTTCCCTTGCAAGGCAAGCTGAAATTTTGGGTCAAGGCAATTCCCTTTCCTCGAAAATAAGCTTTCAGGCGGAAAACACGGCAATAACTTTTGGCAAATCCGCCGGAATCCTAAAAATGGAATATTACGCCGCAACTGGAAAGAAACAAATAAACGAAACGCTTGGTTTTCCCGTTGAATTGGGCAGTGAAAACTTTCCAAAAGGCAGGTACATAATGGAAACACGCTGGAACAAACAGGTTATGATTTCCCTTCACGAACAAAATCAGGAATAAAAGCCAAGGGTTATGCGCACTTCAAAAAAACCATTTGTAGGAGGGTCGAAAAACAGCCTCTGCCCGCCCACGAGCAAAGATGGCGTCCCTGCACAATTAACTTGAAGCTTTTTTTCCGAAGCCTCAAGCTCAAGGCAGTAGTCCCCCAGTTTTTGCAAAAGCAAAGAGTATTTTTCCTCGAGGGCATTGGCCGCAAACGCATCCCCTTTTGAAAAACTAATTATGTTTTCACGCAAGGCAGGGTCGCGCATTGAAACTTCAAGAAAATCCTGGGCCAACTGAAAGCCGTAAAGTGTGGAGAAAGGCGTTTGGGCTTCACCGGCGGAAAGCAAATGCAAAATTGAGGAGAAGGCGACTGCACCTGCCAAAAGCGCGATGAAGGCCTCGATTGAAGCGAAGGAATTCTTCATGCACACACCGAAAGCACGCTCTCCTCATCCCGTTGAAGCAAAAGCCGCTTTATGCAAAGCCCCCCATTTCCGAAAGACAAGTTTGCCCTCGGGTCAGCCTCGTGGGAATAGATGAAACCGTTTTCACAGAAGGCAATGCCCTGGGGAAAACAGTTTTTCATGAGAAAATCAGCCTGGAGCAAAGCCCGCGATTCCCGCTCTTCCAAAGACCGGCTTTCAAGCAAGGTTGAGGAGGCAATCGGAAGCACTGCCAAGTAAGCCGCAACCAAGGCAAGCGCAAGCACGGATGCAATCAAAAAATCCATTGAAAAAATAATTCCCCCATCACCTTTGCTCTTCTTTGCCCGTCCTTATTTTCAGCGAACCCTCAACCCTTGAATCTGCAAAACAACTTTCCGTGCCGTTTTCCAAAGCCATCCGCCCGACAGGTGCAACAAAACCAGCCAACCGGCCTTCGGCAAACGTCCGCTTTCCGTCAAGCGAAAAAATGCCGGCCGAAAAACAAGCCGTGCGAAGTTCATCCCGCACAACCGCCTGATGCACGATGGAAACGCTTTTGTTAAATCCTGAAGCTGCAGCGGAGGAAAGCACTGCAAGGAAAGCGAAATAGCCCGCAAGCAGCAAGACGAATTCCAGCGAAGCCTGGCTTTTCACGGCGCTCATTTTATGTCAGCTATGGCGTCGAAAGCCTTGTCCGTTGCATTATTCAAAACTTTCTTCCCGTGCTCTGCGGTGTGCTGCAGCTGGGTTATCAAAACCAGTGCAATCGCAATAACCGCAGCTATCACTATCAAAAGCTCTGCTGAAACTTGCGCCTTGCGGCCGCTTTTTTTCAGCGCGAAAAGAATCCTCACGGCGTTGAAAACTACCCTAAACCCCACAAAACCTCAACTCCGGGGTTCCTACTGGAAATACTTGTGCAACGGGCTTTTAAGTTTAACGCTACTCCCGGGAGTAAAGTAATTTAATATTCAAAACAAAAGACTGTACGTGACATCTAGAAAACGCGTGCTTGTTGCTTTTGAACATGCGGGGCTGAGGCAAGTTTCTTTTGAAGAGTTCGCAAGAATAGCAAATCCCCTGCTCCAGTGGCACCAAACCGGCCAAAAAGAAAGAAAACAACAACCGCATGAGTACGGAAATACCCTAAGCTATTTTAGGCAAGCTTTGCGCAACGGCATTTGGGTTCACCGTAGCAGAAGCGATTCTTCGCTGACGCCGGGGCACGTCATTCCTTTTACTTTAAGTAGTAAAGGGAATGACTGGAGGATTGTGGCAGTAAATCCTTTAGGCAACCAAAGGTCCGTAGCGGATTATTTGAGTCTTGACGGCAGAACATTAGCTCAAGAAAGCGGTGCTCAGTTAATAGTAAAAAAGCCAAGCAGAAAACTCAGGCAAGAACTAGTAGACTTCACTCATCAGTTTGGCGGATATAAAGAAGGCGATGGCTGGGACGGGCAAAACAAGCACGATGATGACACTTTTCCACCGGCGGTAATAGATTTGCGCAGCCTTGCCCTAACTAAGGGAGAAAAATATGCGAGATTAAGGCGGTCGTTAAACCGATTTGAGCGCAGGTACGGAAAGATTAAAGTGAGAGAATATGACCCCTCAAAAGACTTCGCGAGAGTAAAAAAAATTGTTGAAAAAAGAATGCAAGACATTGCAACCAGACAACCCGGCGTGAACGTCGAAGAGGCAGTAAGAGCGCATTTGCCGTTCCTAGACCAGCAAAGTGATGAAAACACGCATTCGTTAGTTTTTTATGTCGAAGACAAAGGAAGGGAGAAACCGATTGGCTTTTCTCTGACGGAGAGAATTTCAAGACACAGTGCCGGTTTGTACGCAGGGGTAGCAGACCCTGCTTTTGAAGATGCCCAGTACGCCATTCACTATCATGCACTCTTGCACCTCAAAGAAAAGGGCTATTCATATTGCAACCTCGGAGGTTCTGAAACTGTATCACTAGACCAGTTTAAGAGGCTGTTTCATCCCGTAAACAGACCGTATAAAAAACACGTTGTGTACTATCCTGCCCCTGCAAGGCCACATGCGGTCAGTTACTACGGCCATCCTGACGGGCCAAAAACAATATGGCTGAAATGATTTTTTGCAGACTAGAAAAGCAGGAATAAAATCGAGGCGTTGGCGAGGAAGATTGCTGCCCAGACGCCCTTGTTCCAGGCGAAGACTTTGCTTCCGTCCAACGGCGGGAATGGAATGAGGTTGAAAGCGCCGAGAAAAGCGTTGACGTAAACCCCAATGCCCGCAATGGCGGACAAGTTGGGAAGCAAAACTCCGATGGCTAAAAACACGATGGCCAAAGCCAAATTGACCAATGGCCCGGCCAACGCTATCCTTCCATTCTCCTCTTTTGAAACGGTCTTTCCAAAAATATAGACTGCGCCGGGAGCGGCGAAAATAAAACCGCCGTTGGTAAGAAAGGCCATGCCCAACGCCAGGAACAGGCCCCAAGTCCACGCGCGGTATTCTGCCTTGGCGCCGTAGTTTATGGCAAGGTACTTGTGCCCAAGCTCGTGAAGCACAAATCCTGCGCCTACAGTAATCAAAATGGCCGTGAACTTGTCAAAGTCGAAAGAGCCGACGGGAAAAAGCGTGAAGGCAAGGGAAATCGTCGCAACTGAAACGAGAATGTGCATTGCTTCAGTTAGGCTGATGCTGAAGCCCTTCGAACTTTTGAAAGCCATTTCAACCTCTCTCTTTTTCCGAAAGCAGTTAGGGCAATCAGAATTCCATGCGCTCGGTCTCGACCATCTTGATAGTGGGAATGGAGAAAACGCCCTTGTAGTCCATGATGATGCCCTCGCCGCTCGCGCCGTTAGGCAGGGAAACGCGGATTTTGCTCCCAACCCTGCCATCCTCCAAAGCCATTGCCGGAACGGCATCGGTCATGAAAAGGTTTTGCGCACCTTGCCTTACGTTGCGCTGGACGAAAGCGAAAATCGTGTCGCCCTTGCGCACGCCGCGCAAGGCAGGCTGGGCAAAGCCCGCAATAATCGCCGCGCCTATGCTCAAAGCAATGAGCTTCCAAGGCTCGGTGAAAAGGCTTTGCTCGCCCAAGCCCAAGGCTTTGTTCAGCATGCTTGAAAGTCCGTAGGCCACGAGCGACAGTGCAATCAAGACCATTGCAGTTTTCGACGCCAAACCCAAATTCATATTCACACCATTAAAACAAAATCAAGCGTAGCTCTTCCCTTCGTCGCCGCGCTTCCTAAGCAAAAGCGTTGGGCGGACTGCGGTTAAAGCCTTTTCGAAATTCTCCTTGTCCACGGTTTTCGCGCCAATGTTTTCTCGTAGAGCATTCATTCCCGCCTCGCGGCATAATGCTTCGAGATCCGCTCCACTATAACCCTCGGTTTTCCTTGCTAACACATTAAAAGAAACTGCGGTGCCTTTTATTTTGCCAAGCGCAGCTTCGATCGCCTCGTCACCCTTTAATCTGCCCGAACTCTTTTCCAATTCCATTAGGAATTGCTTAAATTCTTCTGGCGTATAGCAATAGGTATCGTCTATTTTGTCTAGATCCTGAAGCCATTTGTTGGGCAACCTAGCTTTAAGAAGCCTTTCACGCTCTTTTTCATCAAGATTCTCAACAAGCGGCATTTTGGAAGTGTGAACTTTAAGGATGTCAAACCTTGCCTTCTCGTCGGGTGCTGGCACCTCCAAAAGCTTATCAAACCTTCCAGGCCTCAATAACGCCGGGTCAAGCATATCCACCCTATTCGTGGCAGCGATAACGACAAGATCCTTGACCTGTTGGATGCCGTCCATTTCAGCCAAGAGGGTGTTTACCATCCTTTCGGTGGTGTGGGCGTCGCCCTGCTCACCGCCTCGAAAGTGGGCAATCGAATCTATCTCATCGAAGAAAATAATGCAAGGCGCAGCCAAGCGCGCTTTGCGGAAAACTTCCCTGAGTCCGCGCTCCGACTCACCGACCCATTTCGATATCAGCTCTGAACCGCGGACTGCAATGAAATTAGCCTCGCTTTCCGTAGCAACTGCCTTAGCAAGCAAAGTTTTTCCTGTGCCCGGAGGGCCGAATAACAGGATTCCTTTCACGGGGCGAATTCCCATTTTCGTGAAAACTTCCGGCTTGTTTAACGGGAGTTCGACGGCTTCCCTCAGCTCTTTCTTGACTTCCTCAAGCCCGCCAATCTGCTCCCACTTCACGTTCGGAACTTCAACGTACACTTCCCTTAAAGCGGAAGGCTGGATTTCGCGCAACGCATTTTCAAAATCAACTTTCTTCACTTTCAATTCGTCGAGGATCTTCTGGGGGATTTCCTCGTCCTCCAGGTTCATTTTCGGAAGCATTCGGCGCAAAGACTTCATTGCAGCTTCCTTAACCAAGCTCTGCATGTCCGCACCGACGAACCCGTGGGTCTGGGACGCCAAATCATCCAGGGAAACGTCGGCATCCATGGGCATTCCTCGCGTGTGGATTTGCAAAACTTCCTTCCTCCCTCGCTTGTCAGGAACGCCCATTTCAATCTCGCGGTCGAAACGCCCTGGCCTGCGCAGTGCAGGGTCTATGCTGTTCTGCCTGTTTGTGGCAGCAATGACTACGACCTGCCCTCGGGTTTTCAGCCCGTCCATGAGGGTTAAAAGTTGAGAAACGATTCTCTTTTCTACTTCGCCCACAACTTCCTCGCGCTTTGGCGCTATGGAATCGATTTCATCAATGAAAACAATGGACGGCGCGTTGTTCTCCGCCTCTTGGAAAATGTTGCGCAGCCGCTCTTCAGCCTCGCCCACGTACTTCGAAACTATTTCAGGGCCGTTTATCGTAATGAAGTGCGCTTCGCTTTCGTTAGCCACTGCCTTTGCTAGCAAAGTTTTTCCGCAGCCGGGCGGACCGTAAATCAAAACACCTTTAGGGGGTTCAATGCCCAGCCTTTCGAAAAGTTCCGGATGCCGCATGGGCAGCTCTATCATCTCGCGCACTTTCTGCACTTCGTCCTTCAAACCGCCAATATCCTCGTAGGAAATCGTGGATATGCGCCCCAATTCCTTTACCGGCTCTTCACGCAGCGTTACTTCAGTATCGCTCGTAACCTGCACCAAGCCCGAAGGGAACGTTTGCGCTACTGCAAACGGGAACGACGAACCCATTACGCTAATCAAAAGAGTATCGCCTTTTTGAAGCGGCTTTCCGACGAGATTTCGCTTTACGTACTCGCTGAAGCCGGGCGCATAGCGCGACGGCTGGTTGGGAGCGAGAATGATTTTCTTGGCAGCCTTTATCTCCGCCCTTACGATTTTCACCCTGTCGCCCAAGCCAACGCCGGCATTTTGCCTGAGGATCCCGTCCATGCGGATTATGTTGAGGTTTTCGTCCTGCGGGTGCGCAGGAAGCACAGTTGCGGCAGTGTTTTTCTTGCCTTTAATGAGGACAACATCGCCCGTGGTCAAACTAAGCACGCGGCGGGCGTTGGAGTCAATGCGCACTATGCGCTTGCCGTAATCGATTTGCATTGCCTCGGCGACTTTCAGTTCTATTTCACTCGGCATGGTCCAAAACAACTCCAACAAAAATACGGCGGCATGAATTTAATCCTTTTAGTCTTTCATGCTACCGTCAAAACAAACAAGCACTATTGGACATGCAATACATATTAAGGTTTTGTTTGGGGCGGCTTTGCTCCTAAAGCCGCTCTTAAAAAGGACTTTAAGAGCAGAACCGCGATTAAAAGAGCAGATTTTGAGGGGTTTTTGAATGGTTAGAGAAAGCTTGGCGTTTAAATATTTGCCCACGCTATTAAAGTTTATGCCAATAAAATACCTCATAAGAGAGGTTGAAATAAACGAAAAATTTGCTAGGAAAGAAAAAATTAATTGGGTAGCAAAAAAGCGTCTTGTTTTCGATATTATAGACGAACTAAAACAAAAAAACCTCTTCAAAAAAGTCGATTATGGACAGACTAATTACAATCTAGTTAAAAATTTGGAAGACGATGTGCCTTCATCGTTAAGTGTCTTACCACTAACGCCTGAAGAAACCACGGTTTTGTTTGACTCCTACCTATTAGCTAGCGATGAAAATTCAATTATGACTGAAAAAGTTTCGGCGGTAAACTTTTCAGCAAATTCGTTTATTTACCGTTTTAGAATGGGTTTGATAAAACATGAAGACATATCCCTATTTAATGAAGGGAAGGAACAGCAACTTTTCAATTATTTACAAGAAAAAAATGAGGATATGGGTAGACTCTCCAAAACCGCAATGGCAATAATCGTTTCCGAAAAACAGCATAAGATTTTTATCATAAAACACTCAGGGCTTGAAAATATTGGTTTTGGAGAAATGCTTTACTATTTTGAAGAAAAGTCTGCAACCTTTAAGCATCACATGGTAAACAACACATTCAAATTATTGCCCCTAATTTCAGGGCGAAGTTTTAATGAGCGAGATATAGAGTCAATACTCGGCTTGGAAATAGGTATAAACAGCGACTTGATTGGTGCATATCGACAAAGGCGGGGAAGCCAAGATGCGTTTTTCACTGTTTTTAATCCAATTTCAAGAGTGTTTGGCACAGGAAGAACTGCAACATTTAGCATAAACTTCGCCAATGAAAACGATGAGGAAGCACGAGACCTTTTTACTAGCATTTATGGTTCTTTTGTTTCAATTCAAGGCGAAGAAATAGAAAAAATGTTTACTAAATTTAAACTTTATTATGAAAATTTTTCCGAACAAAAAATTAAAATCAATTTTACTACAAAAAAATTCTATTCCTACCCACCTGAACCCTTGGACGATGATTTTACCAGTGCATTCAAGGCGTTCGTTTGGGTTACGGAAAAATTAAATTCGCCTCAACCAGACGAGGATGACGAACACAATGGCTAAACTATTTGACAATATCCTTTCCACATTAAGAGGTAATTTTTATTATACCCTTATGTTAGCAATATTTTTGTGCTTAGCCTTGCCGACTTGGTTTTTTGGAGTAGACAGACTATTCTTTTTACTTTATCAAATTAATTATGCTAGCATTAACAACTCGCTAACGACTGTCTTTGGCGTCCTATTTGGATTTATTTTCACAATAATGGCATTACTTTTCAGTTTGAACGAAAATAGTTTTTTCTTTAAATTACTTGAAATGAATGACCGAAACAAAGCAGACATACTAAGCTTAGTCTATTAAATAGGGTTATACTAACTCCTTTGGGTGGTTTCCATTGGGAGCACGTTCAGGCATCAAACTTTCAAGAGTCGAACGAAGAAAACTTTCGTGCTTTTTGAAGAAAACGAAAGACAGCAAATCCTATCGCGCAGCCTTGGGCGTGTTGCTCAGGGCTCAAGGAAAAGGCGCCGACGAAGTCGGCATAGAATTGGGAGTAACAAAAAAACAAGTATTCAAATGGTGCCGGCAATTCCGAGAAAACGGCATCGAAGCGCTTCAACTTAAGAAACCGCCGGGCAGACCGGCGGTAAGAGGAACCGCGGCCAAGAAACGCATTCCTCAACTCCTCCAGCAAGAGCCCAGCGCGTTCGGTTACATGAAAGGCAGGTGGGTTGTAAGGGACATTGCAAAACAACTCGAAAAAGAAGGCGTGCTGCTTTGCTTCCAAAGCGTGCATTTCATGCTTCAAGACCTCGGCCTCCGTCGACGGAGGCCCAAGCTCAGAGCTCCCGGTTCGATCAGGAAAAACTATTTCAAGAGGAGGCAGATAGCGAATTACAAGCGCATCGCGGGAGCGCTTTTAAAAAAAGAATAGCAGTCGTCTTCCAAGACGAGAAATGGGTTGACTTGCTCCCAAAAATCGAGGCTGTTTGGGCGATGCCTGGCACGCCTTTAAGCGTGCCCACGCTCGGCTACACGAAGAGGAAGAATTTTTTCATAAGCATGTTTTGGCCGTCGAAAAAAATCGTTTGGAATTCATTCGACCGCAGGAGAAACGAGGAGTTCAGGAGGCACTTGTCGAATGTTGTAGCCCATGCCAAAAGGCATGGGTTGAAGAAAATCATTTTCTTCATGGACTACGCTTCTTCCCACCAGACTGCGGAGGTTGAAAAATTCTTTGAAGCGCACGCACTTTTCAAGCCCAAAATGCTTGGCAAGAAGGATCCAAATTCAAACCCGGTTGAAGGACTCGTAAACAGGCGGTTGAATTCGGCAGTGGGCGTCAACCACTGCCACGAATCTATTGAGGTTCTCAGCGAAAAAGCCTCAACTTTTCTAAGAAAGTATAACCTTAATTACACGACTTAGCTTAGTCAAGCTGCGGGAAAGCATA
>DUGE01000109.1 GCA_013331595.1 Microcaldota archaeon
TAAACCGACTTTTTCAACAAAGCCCGCTAAACGTTTCGTTTTTTATTCTTGCAGCGTTTCCCGCAAAGGCAAAAAACAAGTGTTTGCGGGAAACAATGGCTAAAAAGAAAATTCATTCGACCATTTTTTTTATACGTCGATGAACATCCTGAACCACGGCCTTCCAATATCCGCCATAGTGCTTGTAGCGTCAGTGTATCTTTCCCTATACTGCCAAAGCCACTTGTCAGCAGAAGCCCTGGAAGGCGGGGCAGTGCCAATGCCTATTACATAATGGCCTGAAGGCGGGTTCTTTACCCTAACCTTGACTGCCACTCGCTGCGACCAGTCCTGCTCAAAAATCGGGAAGTTGGGCGGCAAAAGCATTTCCTTCGGGGTTATTTCAACGTCAAAATAGTTTTTCACCACATCCGGGTCTTGGGTTACGTTCTTGGAGTTATCGGCATATTGGGCGAACTCGGCAAACGAGCTTTTCGGGAATCCGTAAGTGAAGCTCATCCCCTGGTAAGTCTGGATGGACCAGCTGGTGAACATGTAGAACGGCACTTCGAAAGTGCCCGTCTTCGGTGTTTCCACCACTATTTCACTGGGATACGAGCCAACGCCAAACGCACCCCACCTGCCAGTTTCAGGATGTTGGTATAAGGGGACGCCTTGTGCTTCCCAATTGGGGTAAAACTCAGGCTGCTTCCAGTATTCAGGGCCGAATTTGTTGAAGTCCGTGAATTTGCCGTACCGCAAGAGCAAACGCACGGAATAAAAGTCCCGCGGGAAAGGCGGAAGCTTGGAAAACACGATGCTCGGCAAATAATCCGGTCTCTTGGCCGGTTCGCCAATCCGTTGGTATGCTTTAATGAATTCCGACAAGTCGGGGTATTTCGCGAGCTCTTGCTCTGAAACCGTAAGGCCTGATGTTAGCGTTGGGATTGGTGTAGCGCTGGCGTTGTTTCCAGTCCCTTGGTTAGTGCAGCCTGCAAAAAGCAAGGCTCCAAGCAATAGGCCTAAAAGAACGAATGTTTTCTTCATCACAGTCCACCCACCACAAGGCGCAAATGCCGCGCGCCGCAATTAAACAATTGAAAAGCTAAACACCCTTAAAAAAAATAAATGGGTTTCCGCGTTTTCAAAGCGCGGAAATCCTTTCCTGCCTTTATAAAACAAAACCTGCTTAGTTCGTTCCAGGCGTAGTAGTGCTCGTGTGGTTGAGGAGCCTTACGTTTCTCGAGCCTTGTACGCTGCTGAAGTTGGCGTATAGGTATACGTTAAGGTAGCTTGGGCCGGAAAATGTTAAGTTGTGTCCGACTACTGCGAGGCCGGTGTCGTTGACTGCAACGTCTCCTGTGTATGCGGTTCCGTTCCACGTGCTCGTTTGGTTCCAACTGGAGTTAGCCCTTACTGTTACTCCGGTTGGGAGTGATTGGTTGAAGATTAGTGTTAATGAAATGTTGACGTTTCCTACGTTCGTGTATTGGAATATTGGCGTTCCAGTAGCGCCTGCCCCGCTTTGGGCTGTGCCTCCTGCGACTGCCGGGAATATGTTGTTGGCCGTTATGCTTGTTGTGTTGAATTCAATGTCCGCGGTTGGAGGTGAACTGGGGTTTTGCGTGGCGTTTGATGTTACGAGAGCTTGGCCGGGTAGTGTGACGCGGAATGCGGTTGAGGAGGCGACGTTGAAGAACACCTTGGTTTGCGCGTAATCCGCAAAAATCATTGGCGCGAGCAAAAGCGCGAAAAGCGGGATTAAAAGAATTACGACCTTCTGTTCTGTCTTCATAAACGGTTCCCTCCTTCAAACTTCACAAAAACCTGCTTAACTGCAGTAGCATAAACATTGGGTTTATATTTAAATGCTTTTCGTATGGATTATAATTTGGTTTTGCAGTATTTCGCAAGAGCTGCAAGCGCGCCTGCAGCCTTTACGGGGTCGTTGTAATTGGGAATCCCGTTTTCATGCAAGAGGCGTATGCTCTCGCGCGTGTAAACCCCGCCCATGAAAACGCATGCTATTGGCTTCTTGGATTTCTTGGCTGCATTTATCACAATGCGGGCGTCTTCCAATGGTTTTGTCATTGTCTGTAGCGTTTGAATCACTATTGCGCCGCCTATATGCTCTTGAGAGAGCAAAACTTCCAGCGCCTTGGCATATTTTTCAGGCAGAGCGTCGCCCACCAAATCCACGGGATTGCCGCGCGACCAGGCTTTGCCCATGAACGGCTCGAGCTTTGCAATTGTGCTTGGCTTTAATTCAACAACATTCACGCCTAGTTTTTCGCACGCGTCGGCGCACAACACCCCTGCGCCTCCTCCGTTCGTGATTATCGCGATGGAGTTTTTCCCGAGCTTGGGAAGCATGCTCAGCGCTTTTGCAGTGTCGAACAATTCTTCAAGCGAAAAAACCCGTATTGCCCCGCCTTGCTTGAGCGCGCCTGCAAAAACCGCTTCGTTTCCCGCAAGGCTTGCAGTGTGAGTTGCAACTGCCTTCGCTCCCTTTTTTCCACTGCCGCCCTTCAGTACAAGAACTGCCTTTCCTTTCCTGCTGGCATGACTCAAGGCATCCAAAAACCTTCTCCCGTCTGTCACGCCCTCTAAGTACAGGGCAATCACTTTCGTGCCAGGGTCGTCGGCAAAATGATTTATGAAATGGCTTTCATCCAAAAGAACTTTGTTTCCCAATCCAACAATCGCACGGAATGGGAACAATTCCTCAAGCGCCCAATCAATCACGCTGTCGGCAAGCGCGCCGCTCTGCGAAATGAACGCAACGTTTCCAGGCTTGGGCACGCTCAATGCGAAGGAAGCGTTGAAAACCCCCGGCACAATCAGCCCGACCGTATTGGGGCCGAGAACGGAAATGCCGTACTGCAAGGCTATGCCTTTGACCTCCTCCTGCAATTGCCTTTCGCCCACTTCGGCAAAGCCCGCGGAAACAATCACGGCGGCAGGAATTTTCTTCTCCCCGCACTCGCGCAAGACTTTCGGCACAAGGGACGCAGGAACGGCGATTACCGCCAAATCGATTTCATTTGCAATCCCAAGGACGCTGGGAAAGCACTTCAACCCCATTATTTTACTGTGGTTCGGGTTTACGGCAAAAACATTGCCTCGGAACGGTTTTGCATAGCGCGAGGGAAAAACGCTGCCGCGGAGCAATGAAACCAAAATTCCATGGCCTA
>DUGE01000045.1 GCA_013331595.1 Microcaldota archaeon
AAAACTACATTTTCAACAGAGCCCTCTAAACCTCAGGGTTTTTTAACGATTAAAACTGAGTCTAAATACTTTCAGTTTCGCTTCAGAGGGCCTTCACGTTTGCATCACGCCATTTTGGCCCGTGCGTTTGAGCTGTTGCCTTGACTTGAAGAAGAAAAACCCGACCACCCCGAACGTTGCAAGGGGCGAAAACCAGTTTGGAATGTGATAGCCGAAAGCGTCTAAAACCATTATTGAGCCCAAAACCATTATGGAATACATTGCGCCATTCTTGAGGAAGATATATTTTCTCACGCGATCGACATTGTGGATGGTTATTTCCCGAACAACAAAAGCGCCAATCCCATTTCCCAGTAAAATTAAGGGAATGGAAAACGTGAATGCAAAAGCGCCGAGAACGCCGTCAATCGAGAAAGTGGCGTCAATCACTTCCAAGTAAAAGATTTTGCTCCAGTCCGACATGGAAGTTTTTCCCTCGATGATTTCCTTTTCCTTCTTCTCCGCATTCTCGCGAAAACCGTGGACGATGAAAAACGCGGTGGAACCCATGACTGCGCCGAAGGCAAGCATTGGCGACACTTGGAGGGAAAACCATACGATGATGCTCAGCAAAATAGCTGCAAGGGCAAAAAACCACACGCCCTGTTTTTGGAAAAACTCTTCTCCACGCAAGCCGAAATTCTTGCGCTCCAAGAAAAGCCAGTGGAGGAACAGGAACAGCAAAAACATGCCTCCGCCCATAAGAAGAATGGGCGACGTGGATTCTATTGCTTCGGCAATCCGGGGGTCATCGCTGAAAGTTGCTGTGATTGCGCCTTCAATGCCGATGCCAGGCGTGGAGAAATAAATCAATAGCGTGGGAAGCACCCCGCGAACAAGGAATACGGCGATGAGCAAGCCCCATACCAAGAACCACCTGCGTGCTTTCGCACCCATTTTCGAGAGGACGTCCGCATTGATTATGGCGTTGTCTATGCTGGTTATGGTTTCAAACAGGATTAGGGCCAGTACAATAAGGATAATTGAAAAAATGTCGAACATAAAGCAAAACAACCGTTTTCCTGAATTTAAGATTAGTGGGCCCGCGGCGATCTTCGCGAGTTCTTCGCAACGAGCGAAGAGTTGCAGAACCGCAAGGTTCTGCTCGAATCGAACGCCGGATCTTCACTGCTCTCCCCTTTTCTTTTGGTCAAGCTTTTCTTTTCGAGAAAAGAAAAGGTTGTGAGAGTGACGTCTTACCTCGAGCTTTTCTTTCTTTGGTTGAGTTTTCTTTCTTTTCGCAAAAGAAAGAAAAGTCACTCGACTACGGGCCCATTGTGAAACTAACTAGGGTGGAAAGAAAATTAAAATAGGATTGTTTTGGTTTTCAAGCGGACTGCTGTTCCGAAGACGGTTTAGCCTCTTGGGCGGGTGCAGGGGCTGAATCAGCTTGCTGTTGAGCTTGGGGTTGTGTTGCCGGTTGGGAGGCGGGCGCTTGCGAATAGCCCTGCTGGCGTTGTGGCCTGAAACCACCCGGACGAGGGCTGAAACGGCCCATCCTCTCGCGCTCGCGCGCGCGTTCCTGCTGTTGCTTCTTCTTTTGGAACAGGCGCGCGTGCTTGCCGCACGAAATGCAGTACGAAACTTCGCGCGTCAAGACGCGGTCGTAGGTTTCAGAGTAAACATCCTTGCGCTCGAGCGGGTTGGAGAAAATGGCTTTTTCTATGAACAGTGCCTTGTCCCTGCGCACTTCCCGGCCGCACTTTTCGCACCTTACTTGCGTTTCGCGTCCTCGATGACCCATGATAAGCACCCCTAAGTTAACTGACTTCAAAATAGTAGCAAAATTAATGGAAAAACCGGCTATTTATAGAAATCGGTGTTAGGAAAAATCCTGGAAAATCAGACTTTTCTTACTCTCAGGATGAAACGCACCCTATTCTGGTTTACTCCCAACGGCAGTTCAATAGAATCTTCGGAAAAGCGCATCAATTGCCCTTTTTCCAGAGGCTTGCCTGGCACAGGTAATGGGTTGGTTGCGGCATGCTTGTAAACCGGATATGAAGAAGGGTTGTACGCTATGAACCCTTGAAAACGGGATGTGCCAGCCACCACAGCGTTTATCGCATCCCGCTCGGCTGTTTGCTGCTCAGCTGAAAGGCCCTGGGCCTTGAAAATCCGCGCCAGTTGTTCTCCCAAATTTTGGGGGGTGAGGAGAATATGATGCTCGTCACTGGCCCACGATGGAAATTGCGAGGACGATTGTGAAGGCACATGCTTACCCACGGTGAGAACGTGATTACCGTTATGAACTTTAGCCTCAACCCGTCCACGGCCAATTTCAGTCTGCATACCGTCAACTATCACGTGCAAAGCGTAATCGAACTCGGTTGCAGCTTTTGCCGATGGTTTTGCTTCTTCAACCAACCGGTCAACATGCCAGGCAAAACCACGCTCGACTTCCCGTGCAAAAGCGCTATTGCCCACAAATTTCATGCCCGTAAGTTCTTGCATTGCGTTCCAAAAATCATTTTTTGAAGCAATTTTTGGCAGTTGTCCCCTGCGCATTTTTAAAAGAAGCCCGTTTGTTGCAGCCTCCAGCAAAGAGCTCAAACTAGACCTCACAAGCATTTTGCTTTCGTCAAGTGCGGCTTTGAGAGTAGGCTCGGTGCCTGCGGATTTTAGGGCATCGTTCAATTGCTTAGCGGCTTGAAGCCTATCACTCAAATTCAGGATTTCTCCACGAATTACAGACAGGCGGGCAATTTCACGCGCCAATGGGCTGAATGTTCTTGCCAAAAATCTCACGGCTTATTAATTCAAACCGACCGACGATATTAAACGAAGTTTGCTTGCTAATTAATTTAATGCTTTTTACCGCAAACAACCAGATGGCAAAAAAGGAAAACGGGTGTGAGTAATATGGCCAAACGAAGAATTCCGCGTTGCATGAGCACCCAGCATCCGGACAACGCCACAACACCTTTTTTCAGCAATTCGAGCGTCATTGAAGGCGAGGCTGAAGTCAAGGAAGCACACTTTGCCTATTCCCAGCTCGCTTGTGAAGAGCAAATGTGGGACAGTGAAGGCAAGGAAGCCGACACTTTCGTCGTCAAAAAGCTCCTGTCGGCGTATCCGCAGTTTTTCGAGCAAAACATTCTCGGCAGGGACGTTTTCCTCACCCTGCGGGTTCCCAACCCGTCGGTGGAAAAAAAAGAGGGCAAAATCCTGCTTGAAGCACTCGAATCAATCCCGCGCAGTTTCGACTCCGCAAGGGCATTTTATAGCATTGCGGCTGAAGAAGGGTTGGTTGACGCCCGAGGCACTGCACCGGTTTTTGAAGTCATCCTGCCAATGACTACCAGCGCCGTGGAAGTGGATAGGGTTTGGAATTACTATAAGAATTTCGTTGCCGGAAAATCCTCGCGGCCTGTTTCCCAAGGCGATGTTTCCGTAGGCGAATGGGTTGGCGGCTTCGAGCCTGCGGAAATAAGCGTAATCCCGCTTGTCGAAAACAAAGAATCAATGGAAAAAATCGATTCGATTGTCGGCCATTTCCTCAAGGGAAAAAATATTGTACAGCAAAGGGTTTTCCTCGCGCGCAGCGACCCCGCATTGAATTACGGCTCCCTGCCAGCAGTCCTGCTAGTGAAAAATGCTTTGCAGAAACTTGCAGCAGTTGAAGAAAAAACGTCGGTTGAAATCCTGCCAATCATTGGAACCGGCTCAGCGCCGTTCCGCGGGAATTTCAAGCCAACCAATGCCGGAGAGCTTGCAAGGGAATACCCAAGCATCCAGACGTTCACGCTTCAATCGGCCTTCAAGTACGATTATCCCGAGGAAGAAGTGAAGAAGGCGGTTGGCTTGCTTAACAGCTCTAAACGCGGCAAGCCGACGGTAGTGGATGAAGCTCAAAGCATGGAAATAATTGAACGAGTTTCAACGGAATACATTTCGCAGGTTCAGCTTCTTGCGCCCGCCATAAATAAATTGTCCTCGCTGATTCCAAACCGGAGGAAGAGGCATTTGCACGTGGGCCTGTTCGGCTATTCCCGCAGCGTCACCGGGCTTTCACTCCCCCGTGCAATCACTTTTTGCGCTTCGCTTTATTCAATAGGCATCCCACCCGAGCTAATGGGCTTGAACGCCTTGAAGCCGGCAGATTTTGAGTATTTGAATGGCATTTATCCGCAATTCCACTCGGACGTTGCCGATGCAACCCAGTTTTTGAACCGCAAGATTTTGGCTAAGTTTCCAACCATTGAAGGAAAAATCACGGCTTCACTGGAAAACTTCGAGTTTGAAACCGACCTTGCACACGAACAGTCAACCAGCATTATTTGGGATGCGTTTGAGAAGAACGATTTGCCTAAAGCCCGCGTGGAAGTTGAGAAAGCCGCGCGCATGAGAAAGTTCCTTGGCTGAAACGCCAAGCATCGCTGCACGCAAGGCAAATAAACAGAATTTTGGAAAAGATTATAGCTGAGCGCCATGTTTGTACGAAGCAGGATAGATTTTCGGAGAATCGGGTTTCACGGCACAAGGGAAACTGAGGTTCCACAAATGCTTAAAACGGGCATTCACCCGAAAGCCACATCCGGCTTGGTTTACACGAGCTTAAAGAGATTCGAGCCTTTCCCGCACAGCCGGCTTTTCTTCGAAACGGAACAATTCAGGGAAGCCCTTACTAACCTGCTTTCTGCCGCACTGCACCATGGCGACAATAAGCTAACACGAAAGAGGGCGGACAAAGGCAGGAACGTGCCATTGCAAGCAAGCATAGTCCTGTTTGACCGGAGCAAGGCGGTGAAAGAAATTCCTTCCAACAGCGGCTTTTCAGCCCATAGCGAAGAATGGAAAGCCGAACACATCCCGGCCAGTGCAATAATCGGCACGGTGACGATTACTTCAAGAGACCTGAAAGGAATATTGAAAGAATTCAACAGGGAACACATTGCACTCTTGGATGGGATGGGGTTGGGAGAAAAATTCGCCAACCACGTGCGGAAATATCGGTTTGCGGATGTTTCCCGGAAAATTAAAGAATTGCTCTACAAAAGGGCAAANNCGCTTACAAATCTTTCAGCCTGCCGACTTTCGTTCCCGAAAGGAGGAATAATTCCGCATTGGGAAGGTCGGCATTCTCTTTTTTCAGGAAAGGCCCAAGATCTTTTTTCTTGTTAACGGCAACGCCTCCAGCGAGCGAGCCGAAGGCGGGAAACAAAACCCATTTCCTGCCCTTGTGCAAGCCCAAACCCTCGTTTTCCTTTGTTTTTCCAACCATCCAAACTGGCGCAGTGTAGGAAAACCGGTCGCCCTCGCTTATCTCAACAAGCGGGTGCGTGTTTCCGAACAGGAAAACATCGGCATTTTTAACAATCTCCTTCGATGGCAACGCATGGCCGTGGAACAAGCCGTAGTTTTTCCCTTGAGCTTTCAAGAGCATGCCGTGCGCATCAACAACCTTGACCCCTTCAAACTGCTCTAACTCTGAATCATGATTTCCCTTAACCACGGTAATGTCCTTGCAGTACAAAAGGGCAAGGAATTTCCGCAAAACCCACAGTTCCTTGTGCTTGAAGCCGTAAACATCGTGCTTGAAATCGCCCAGAACTATAATGCGCTTGCATTTCGTCTGCTTGAGCAGGGCGTTAAGCCGCTGTGCCTCACGGGCGTAGTTGGAAACATCAATTCCTTTCGCCTGGAGCTCAAGCTCTGCACCAACGTGAGCATCCGAAATTACCAGGGCGTTGCCCACCACTGCAGCAGGTTCGCCAACTATAAACTTCACTCAAGTCACCGTTTTATTATTGCTAAACAAAGTAATGACGTTAGGTCATTATGAAACTTTTGGACGTTTTGGCAGTGGTATTTCCGGAAGGCAAGTCCTATTCAGCATGGTCCCCTGAAGTTGACGTAGCCTCGCAAGGCGATACTCTTGACGAGGCCATAGGCAATTTGAAAGAGGCCCTAGAGCTTCATTTAGAGTGTTTGACTGCAAGCGAATTGCAGGAAATTCGAAAGCGCCAAGGAACTAGGCTGGTTACTACTTTAGAAATACCAGTTCAAAGCTAGTTGCCATTGTGCAAGCTTCAAGTCTCATTTCTTCCACCCGTAAAGCCGGCGGGCTTGGATGTACTTGAAGACTTTTTCAGGAATAAGTTTTTTCGCTTTCGAATCGCGCTTGACCAAAAGCGTCCGCACTTCAGTCGAGGATAT
>DUGE01000087.1 GCA_013331595.1 Microcaldota archaeon
AGGGCAAATGCTGGAAAATGAAAAGAGGATTTCCGACCCCTTGGAAACTATCCTGTCGCGCAGGGAACTTGAGGAACTGAAAACCCTGGAGTCTAAAGCCCGCTTGAGGATAGCCCATCTTTCAGAGGAAGAGTGGAAGAACTTTACTGAAGCTTTTACCTACGACACGAACGCCATAGAAGGTTCGACCATTGGTTCGAAAGAAGTGGCTGAAATACTTGAAAAGGGCAAGTGGCCTGACAAGCCAAAGGGAGACATCTCTGAAACGTATGGCGTTGCCAATGCAATCGCATTCATACGAAAAACAAAGGAGCGCCTGTCCTTGCCGCTTATCCTGCAACTCCACCGAACCGTTTTCCAGAATTCAAAGCCGTTTGCCGGAAAACTGCGCGCAAAAGGCGTGGAAGTCGTAGTGGCTGACCGCTATGGAACTATCCTTCACCGTGGCGCGCCTTCAAGCAAAGTCAGGAGCCTGCTTGCCAGGCTCGTCGATTGGTATGGAAAAAACGCGGGAAAATACCCGCCTTTGGTCTTGGCCGCAGTTGTCCACAACCAGTTCGAAAACGTTCATCCTTTTCAGGACGGCAATGGCAGGGTAGGCCGGCTGTTGCTTAACAACATTCTCCTAAAGCACGGCCTGCCGCCGTTGAACATCGAACTGCGAAACCGCAGCGAGTACTACGCTGCCCTCCAGGCCTATGAAACTAAGCAAGACCTTAGGCCGACTATTGAGCTCATGCTGAAGGAATACCGGGCGCTAAAACCGATGCTCAAGAAAAGGTGACTACAATATCGGCAAATGTAGTCACCTAGCGCATCTCCACTGCTTTTTTTTAAATCACTTGCCTTGCTTGAGCCTGAAAAACCCTTCCCTGCTTATTTCCACTTGCTTTAATATTTCTGACAATGTTCCGGTATCGAGTTCTTTATGCAACGGCACTATGGTAACAATGGTTTTGCCCTGAGCTTGTTTCTTGATTTTAACGTGGCTGCCTTTCTGGCCTTCAACTGCAAAACCCGCTTTTGATGGGATTTTGATTAGCTCCTGGCCTGAAATAACCGGCAATTTAGGCAAATAAACTCACGCTCAAGCGGTGACTGCAAAAGGAGTAATGTGGGCCGGCTTAATCGGATTCTTTTTCAGCATTTCTTGCACGTCTTCATCTTCCAAATAGAGTTCCACTGCTTCCTTGAGGTTATCCAGGGCTTTTTCTTCACTGGAACCTTGGCTTGTAACCCCCAATTCCGGACATGAAGCGGCGTAAGCAATTTTGCCTTTAGTAATAACTGCAGATAATGCGTATTGGCTGGTCATTCTAATCACCAAAACTAATCATTGACGCTCGGATATAAATATGGAATTATTATTGGTCTTTCGTCATTTTTTGCCCACGAGACCGACGGGGCGTTCATTTTCCCTTCAAAACCTTTTCCGCAGCCTGCGCTATGTCAATGCGCGTCATCTTATACTCTTTCATCAGCTCTGCGGCAGTGCCGCTCTCGCCAAAAGTGTCAAGCATTCCTACGAACTCCTGCGGCACGGGATAGGATTGCGAAAGGCTTTCTGAGACTGCGGAGCCCATGCCGCCATGCACCTGGTGGTCTTCGGCTGAAACAACCGCCCCGCACTTTCTTGCAGCCTGTTCCAACGTCTTGCCATCAATTGGCTTTATTGAGGGGCAGTTTACAACCATTGCGCTGATGCCTTTCTTTTCGAGTTCCTTTGCGGCCATTAGCGCTTCGTAAACCAAAAAGCCGCTTGCAACAATCGCAACATCCGTGCCTTCGTTGAAAACGTAAGCCTTGCCTATCTCGAAAGGCGTTTGTTCTGTCGTAACCATCGGCATTTTCTCCCTCCCGAAGCGGATGTAAAACGGCCCTGGCGTTTGGATTGCAGCGAGGGTTGCTTTCTTGGCTTCCCAAAAGTCGCTTGGCGCAAGAACGTTGAGTTTCGGTATTGCCCTTGTTGCGGCGATATCCTCTAGTGCTTCGTGCGTAGCCCCGTCGCCCCCGACGGTTATTCCCGAGTGGGTGCTGCAAATCTTTACATTCGATTCGTTATAGCAAACGCTCACCCTAATCTGGTCCCAATTGCGGCCGGGTGAGAAAACCGAAAACGAAGTTGGCACGGCAATTTTCCCTTCCAAGCCCAAGCCTGCTGCAATTGCCATCATGTTCTGCTCGGCAACGCCGCACTGTATGAACCTTTCGGGATGCTTTTCGGCAAACCACTGGGCTCGCGTGCTCTCGCCCAAGTCCGCCGTAAGCACCACGAGGTTCGGGTTTGTTGCCCCTGCCTCGACAAGCGCCTTGCCGAGGCCGTCGCGCGTGGCGATTTTTTCGGGAGCATCGAGCTTTGCCCCCTCGACCAAATGCAGTTCAGTGTTGAGTTTGAAAACCATGGTGAAATCCGCTTTTTTAGTTCAGTTCAATTTGTCAATCCTGTCGCTTTTTTCACGTATGTTCTCGTTGGACAGTTTGGTCCCGGAAAGAATACCGAAATTACTCTCCTCTATTTTCTTTCTCCATTCCGACAGTTCCTGCAGTGCCTTTTCGCCTTCCTCGGGCTTTGGCGGCGTGCCGTGCCACTTGAAGTTGTTCTCCATGAAGCTCACGCCCTTGCCGGGCACTGTCTTGAATACGATTACCACGGGCTTTCCTTTCCTCGTCCTGCCCTTGGCCTTCTTGAACGCCTTCAGGACTTTCTCAACGTCATTCCCGTCTTCCTGCAGCACAGTCCAGCCGAACGCCCTCCATTTTTCAGCGAAAGGCGCTACGTCCATTATTTCGGGCAGAGGCCCGTCGATTTGGATGTTGTTGTAATCAATGAATGCAATCAGGTTGTCGACCTTGTGGTGCGCGGCGAACATCGCTCCCTCCCATGTGCTGCCCTCTTCGCACTCGCCGTCGCTAAGAGAAACGAAAACAAAGTTCTTGCGGTTGTCAAGCCTGCAGGCGAGCGCCTTTCCTATTGCAAGCCCAAGCCCCTGGCCGAGGGAAGCGTTTGAAGTTTCCAAGCCCGGCAAATCCACGCGCGACGGGTGGCCTTGCAAGCGCGAGCCGAGCTTGCGGAATGTGGAAAGCTCTTGAACGGGAAAATAGCCCGCTTCGGCCATTGCCGCGTAGCGGATGGCGCAAACGTGGCCGTTGCTTAAAATCAGGCGGTCGCGGTCTTCCCACTCGGGTTTTTGCGGCTTGTGCTTCATCACGTTAAAATAAAGGCAGGCGTAAATGTCCGCCAAGCCCAAAGGCCCGCCAACGTGCCCGCTTTGCGCCTGCGTAACCATTCGTATGACGTGCATGCGGAGGTCAACGGCCCTGAGCTTTAGCTGTTTGATGTCCTTGATTTTTTGCATTAACCCACCGCATGGAGAAATTAAGCTTCCAAAGAATATTGTACCTAAGGGGCTTTAATTAGTTTTTTGATGCCCCCCCCGCAGAGTATTTTAACTTGAGGCGCAATTTTTCTCATGGCAATTAAAAAGGAAACTCCTGTTTTGACGCACGTTGCGCTGAACGATGCAGTGGTCGGAAATCCTACTTTGCGCCTGGATGGAATTGCAAGAAAGTTCGGCTTCAAGACGATGGGAGGGCTTCACGCTTCTCAGACCGGCATGCAAATAGATTCTAAGCGCGTGGTTTCGGAAGCTTCCCGTGCGTTGTACGGGAAAGTCCGGCTTGAAGCAAAATTCCACCCCGGAAAAACGCGCACTGCATTGGGCTTCCGTGAAGACGATGACAATGCCATACGGAACTTCTTTAATGTCCGGCGAATTCCCGAACCAATATCGAACGTGGACCGGTCCGTTGGGCGCGATGCTTTGCTGGAGGCAATTGAGCGGCACGGCAATTACGTAAAAGCTATTGCCGCAATACATCATTCGCGTAAGCCAAATATCAGCAAGATTTTTCGGAGGTTCGGCGTCAGCCGCGAGGAAAGGGCGGCTGCAAGGGCCAAATACCGGAAAAACGCCATGGCCGTTTACCTCGACACTGGGGAAAAACGCGCTTCTCAAAACGGTGTTAAGGCCGCGCGCGTAAAGCCAAGTTTTCAGGAACTCGTTGATTCGATAAACGGAAACCCCTTGATTAGGGAGAAAATGGTTAGGGCAATCAGGGTCGGGGTAGTTCCTTCTGGCATTGCTAAGGAAATGCCCGCCTTGAGGCCAGATTCTATTCCCAGATTATTGAATTTAACGGGCTTGGGCGGCGAGTTTTACGACGCAGTGACGCTTTCGTTAATGAAAGGCAAGCTCAACAAGACCAAGTTCCAAAAATCGAATCCCTATTCCTTCAAAAAAGCCACTGGAAAAACCGTTCCTGAAGCTTCAGCCCGTGCGGAAAGAACTGAAACGATGGCTGCTTTAATCAAATCGGGTTTCAAACCGGCACCTGCAAAAAAATTGCTGAAATGCGGCAAAGCCGGTTTCACGACCAGAATAAACCGGCTGCTGTCATTTCTTGAATCTACCTCATCAAAACAACCGGGTAATCCGGTCCTTAGTTTTATTTCTGGCGAACTTCGGAAACTAAAGTCAATCGACGAAAAATCGCGATTCAGGCGAGGGCGCCAGCTAGAAACCTTGCGGCAAGTGGCCTTGATTTTGAAGGACATTGTCCTAGACGAGCCGCATTTCGGGCTGCTGCACTCTGTTTTTCACGTTCCGCACCTGCGGAAATTGGCAGCCAAGGCAGCTTGAATGGGTGAAACGTGAAATGGCTGAAATGCGCGGCCTGAAAGGAAAAAGTCCGCGGGCAAATGGATTTTTTTCAGGGATTTGGTGGAATGCTCGAGGGATTTAACGCCAGATTCGCCTGAATTCAAGAAACTCCATTCGATGGTTCACGTTCCTTACGTGGCAAATTTAATTTCTTCCTGAACGGCCCTTCTGGAAATCAGCTGATTTCAGCCTGAAGCTCCTTCAAGTTGCCGAGAAAATCGGCGTTTGAATTGAAAATCGCGCTTGCCGCTACTAGGACGTCGGCTCCTGCTTCGGCGCACTGCCTTGCATTGTCCTTTCTCACGCCGCCGTCAATCCACACTTTCCCGCCGAAAGGCTCTGCAAAATTGTGTTTCAGCCAGCGCAGCTTGGGCAAGGCGCCGGGCATGAACGATTGGCCGGCAAAGCCAGGTTCGACGCTCATCACGACAACAAAATCCAATTCATCGAGGAAGTTCTCTATTGCCTCGGGCGGCGTTGCTGGCTTTATTGCCACGCCTGCGTGCACGCCGTGGTCTTTCAAAAGCTTAATGCCCTCGGCAGTCTTGCCCGTTTCAAAGTGGAATGCTATCTCGTCCGCGCCTGCTTTCGCAAACTCCTCGCACCACTTCAAGTGGTCTTGCACCATCAAGTGCACGTTCTTGGTTATCTTCGACTCCCTGAGTTTCGAAATAAACTCGGGGTTAAAGCGGTCGAACGTGTCGTTAGGCACGAAAATGTTGTCCATCACGTCAATGTGGATGCTGTTCGCCTTGCCTTCCAGCCCGCGGATTATCTCGAATATTTTCAAGTAGTCCGCGGAAAGAATCGAGGGGGAGATTTCAGCCAATTATTCCACCTGGGGTTAATTCAATATCAAGCTGATTCTTGATTGAGTTCATCTTGCATGGCTTTTTGAGCTTCCCTTTTCATCTGCAATGGCGTCTTGTTCCTAGTGCCTTTAATGTTAAGCGAAGTCAAGTAATCGAGAGGGTCTTTTTCGTAATCGCCTATTTTTTTAATTCTTCTCATGTGCCTCTCGTCTTTCGAGAAAGGCGTTGAAAGCCACTTTAGCACGATTTCTTTAGTCAGTTTCTCATCGCCGGTTATCGTGCGCGCTCCAAGGGCAAGCATGTTCGAGTCGTTATGCTCCCTTGTGACTTGCGCCGTGTACAAATCGTAGGCCAAAGCGCAGCGGATTCCTTTCACCTTGTTTGCGGCGATGCACTCGCCAATGCCGCTGCCGCCAAAGACAATTCCGAAAGCCTTTCCGCCGCTTTTTGCTACGGCTTCGGCGCAGGGAATGATGAAATCAGGATAATCAACCGAGTCCTCGGATTTTGTGCCTAAATCCTTGACCTCTAGGCCCTGCTCAAGCAAAAGCTTTTTCACAAACTCCTTGAGCTTGAAGCCGGCATGGTCTGAACCGAGATAGACTTTGCTGACGACGAAACCCACTGCAACCCACCAAAATGATTTAGATTAAAAGGCAATTTAAACCGTTGCGAGGTCTATTGCAAGCTACTTTCAGATGTTTGACTTTACTTTCAGTTGATAAAAAATCAACCAAACGATTAAACATCATGATTGAAATCATATTATTATGAATTACGTTTTCAAAAGAATTTCGAAAAAAGCTGCCAATAGCCTTAAAAGACTTCAAGAAAAAATCGAGTTGAAAACTGGAAAAAAATTTTCTGACGCAACAATTATCGGAAAGGTTATTAAATTCGCATTAAAGAATGAAAAATCTTTCATTCTTTGGGTGCGTAGCTCACAGCGGCAATAAGCGCCTTTCTTCCAGCAATATTTTTCAATTTTCTAACTCTTTTTCCTACGCTCTTTGTCTTCATGAACTCCGAGACCATTGCAGCGCCGTCCGCGCCTGCAGCAAAAACACTCGCCAGGTTTGAAGCGTTTATCCCGCCTATTGCAACAACCGGAATCGCCACGGAGCGTTTTACCGCCGTGATCATTTGAACTCCGCAAGGCTCTCCTGCATCGTTTTTGGTTGCAGTAACAAAAATGGGGCTTAGGCCGATGTAATCTGCCCCGGCTTTTTCAGCTTCAACCGCCTCTTGAACATTGTGAGCTGTAACGCCGATGATTTTGTTTCCGCCGAGAACTTGCCTTGCCTTCTTGCAATCGCCGTCCTCCTGGCCAAGGTGAACTCCGTCCGCATCAACTGCTTTCGCAATTTCAACGGAATCATTGATTATGAAAAGCACTTTGTATTTTGACGCAATTGCCTTGAGTTCCATTGCCTCAGCAAGCTGTTTTTCCTGGGTAAATTCCTTTTCCCGGTATTGAAGCACATTAATTCCAGCAGCGCAGGCTTCTTCAGCAACTTGAAAAATAGTTTTCCCGATTTTTTCCGAGAGAAGACGGTCCGTAATCATGTATAGCGTCAAGTCGGGCTTCACGGGTTCACCTAGGTATTTTCGACTTTAAGGATTGTAACGTTTTATTTTTAAAAACTGTTGATTTGCGAGATTATTTCCCTCACCAAATCGCTAGTTATGAACAGAGAGGATTCGCCGTGAAGTTTTTTTACAAATTCGATAGCTTCATCTTTAGTTATGGTCCCTTCCCTGAACGCCCTTGTGATGATGCCCATGCTGCCGTGGGCTTCAAGCCCCACTTCTTTCGCCGCCTCTCTCGCGTTAAGGTCGTCGGTAAAAAAGCCATTGATGTTTTCCTGTTTGGCCAGGGCGATTGCTTCGCACTCTCCCAATTCCAAGCCAAACTTTACGGCCACGAGTTTCGCGTAGTCCTTCGTTTTTCCGAGCAGGTTTTTGCGAACCACGTTTTTTGCTTCCAAAACCTCTTTTTTTCCCGGCAAGTCGAAGCGCGTGACTTCCAAAAAAACCGCGTCAGGCACGAGTATCTCACGGAAAATGCGCAGGGTTTTAGTGCCGTTCACTTGCGACAGGTGGATTAACGGCCCGGAGTCAAAAACGCCTTTAAGCTTTTC
>DUGE01000032.1 GCA_013331595.1 Microcaldota archaeon
GGTCGAGTTTATGGAGTTGGTCTCGAAGTCTTTCAGGGCCTTGAACAGCACTTTGCGCAGGCGCGTTTGCCTCAATTCCCCCAGGAGTTTCCGCGAGTTGTCCACAACGCGCGACTGCTCGATTGAGAAATTGTCCTGGAGTATTTTTTCCTGGGTTGAAACGAATCCTCCAAGCCGGTCAAAAAAATCGTCTTCAATGGGCGAGAGGTTGTTCTGCCCCCTCTCCTGCAATAGCATGGAGCGCAGGAAATCGTAGCTCAGTTCGCTTATTTCCATGGTGTTCCCTTTCCTTTCAAAACGCACGTCAGGCAAGAAGCGCCTTGTTCTTGCACAGGAGCATGATTCCAGCCGCCTGCGTGGCAGTGGCTTGTTCGCCTTTCTTGAGCGAAAGCCTTTCCGGAAATCCTATTTCAATATCTGTTTGTGCGGATATTTTAATAGTCTTCTCCCGGCCGAAAGCCAGTGCGTCTTCGAGCTTGAACGAGGCGAGCTGTTCCAGGCCGATTGTCTTCGCAATGAATCCAGTGTCGCCGTGCAGCGAGTTGGGGATTCTAATGAGCCTTGCCAGGTCGAGGGTCACTTGCGCATCAACCACGACGCTGTTTTCTGCCCTGAATTTGTCGTAGAGCTTTTTCCAAAACAACGGCGTGGCGAAACGCCATTTTCCCTCTCGCATGAGCGCAAGCACCAGCGCTTTTTTCTCAAAAATCATTTCCGCATTTTTTCCCCTCAAGCCGGCGTGCTTCAACTCTTCAAGCGAGGAATTTTCAATGAGCGTGCAGGCGTAGGCGTAGAAGCGCCTGTGCCAGCCTCCGGATTTTTTGCCCGGGCCCAGCAGGTTTTTTTCGTCGCCGGAAAAGACCGTTTCAGGCCCTTGGAGGAATTCCGTAAGCTGGCGGCGCGAGTCCTGGGTGAGCGCGCGCAGGTTTTCGTCGCGCAGGTGGAAGTGAAAGCCTTTGTTTCCTGAGTAGTTCGCCGAGAAACCTTCAAGGCCGAACTCCACTTGCAGAATGCCTTTCAAGCGCAACGCGTCTTTCTTCACGTGCTCGAAGCACTCGGTGCAGAAAATGGGGTTGTGGCCATGCTCGAAGTCGCTGGAGGGCTTGTCGATGTCGAAAACCAAGTCGCTGCCCTGAAAGCCTTTCTTTTCCATGGGCCGTGCTGCAGGAAATGCATAGTGGGCTGTTGAGACCGACGCGTATAGCGGGGCTTCCTCGCGGAAAAATGCATTCAGTGCGTTGGCGTTGCCGAACGCCTGATGCCTGTAGTCGATTTTGTGATTGAATCCGAACCCGAATTCGCGCTTGAACAAATCCGGCACGTCAATGGACGCGCGGTTGTAATACAACCTAAACGCCTCTTGAAGGAATGCAAGAATAGCTGGATTGTCCAAATTTTCCGACCTTCGTTTTTCACGCCAAGCCCTGGGTTTTCAGGGTGGTGAAGGAAAAGTTTATTCCGGGATGCCTGTAAACCCATTCCACTGTGCTCTGCCCTTCCCTTTGCGTGAAAGGGTGGCTTCCGCCGGAGCAGTTTTCCACGTACTGCTGCATCACTTCCATCGCCTGGTCTTTAGTCATGCCGTCTTTCATGCTTGCTATGGCGATTGCCATTGCTCCGTAATACCTTTTTCCTTCTCCCACGCCTTTCAGTATCGCCTGCAGTTCTGGCCTCTGCAAATATTTCCCTTTCATTGCTGTGAAAGCGTTGTCGCGGGCGAAAACATCTTTCACCGACTCTTTCAATTCCGCCGAGGCTTTGGCGAGCGGTTCAGGCAAGCGCGAGTCGAGCTTCGAGTGGTCGGCAACGCGCACGTTAATGGCGTCACGGAGGCAAAGGAGCAATTCGTGCTTGTCGAAGAAAACCATCCCTTTTTCCACCGCAGCCTCGTTCAAGTTCCTGCCGTACTGCAAGTAATCTATGAATGAAACCTTGAACGAGTCAGGCCCTTCTTTTTGGAATGACGGGAAGAAATCGCGGGCTATTTGCGCAAGCGTTTCCTCTTCTTCCTCTTGCAGTTGCCTTTCGTATTCGCCGGATTTGAGCCATGCGAACTTGCGCAGGAAGCTGATGCCGGCAGAGTAAAGCATCAGGCGCGCGAGAAGGAGGTTTTTCACTTCTCTTTCTGCGCTTTTTGGAAAACAAGGCTGTTTGTGGAGGCTTTTCTGGGCGAAAAAAACTGCTTCCCTTATTTCAAGGTCTCTGGGAAGGCCTTCGCCGATAAGCGTCTTTCCTTCGGTGAGGAACGGATATTTTGCAATAAGCGTTTCTTGGCCCAAACTCCCACCGTGTAGAACTAGCGGACGCTTTCTTAAATCCTTATTTGTTTTCAGACATCCCTTTTCTTTTTGAAGGAGCTTGCCATCCTTCAGCCTGAAGGGAGTGTCCGTCAACCCCAAAAGAAAAACGATGGGGGGGGTGTCTCTAGACATTCTCGACGCGCGGCGCGAGATAATAGGCTATTTTCGCGTCGCCGATGTCGTAGGAAACTTTTACTGGAGCGTCGTTTTTCAGTTCGACGCTTATGATCGTCTCATCGGGGCAGGCGCGGGTTATGTCCTCCAGGTATTGGAATGGAAACATTGCGCGGCTCTTGCCTTTAACGCTCATTCCAGTAATGTGCTCCGAGTCTTTCTTGGTCTGGATGTGCAGGTCGCCGCTGTCCCCGTGGGCTTCGATGACGAACTCCGAATCATCCGCCTGGAGTACGACGTGCGAGGAAAGGAGGCCTGCGTCGTGCAAGGCGTCCTTGAAAACGCGGCCTTTTATCTTAATGCTGGCGTCGAACTCGACTTTCGGCTCTTTAGGCAGCGTGGTTGACGATTCGAGGAGCGGGAGCTTGAAGTGCCTGCGCGAGTGGCCTGAAAATTCGAGGAAGAGCTTGGATTCCTTCTCGTCGAGGCTTATGCTGAGCTTTTCATCCTGCCTCGTGCGCGCGAGTATTTTGCTCAAGTCCGCGAGGTTTACCCCGACGCTTGTCTTGTCTTCCACATCCATCTTTGAGAATGAGCTCTTGGGCATGTGGAAGTCCACCATGGCGATTTGCGACGGGTCCATGGTGCGCAGGTGCAATCCGTCGGAAGAAACGATGAAAGTGCCTTCGTCCACGAGGTTGACTATCGCATCAATGCATTTTTTGAAGAAAGAAGCGTCGGAAATCACTAATTCCATGCGTGCCACCATCCCTCCCTGCGGAAAAGAAAAAACAAAGCGTATAACTAGCGTAGGAAAGACTTAAAAATACTTTTTCTTCCACTTTTCCCGCGAAGCGCTCACGGCCTCGTCAAAACCGAATCGCAGCCCTGCGGCACTTCGAACTGCAGGAACAGGAACAGCTTGAGGTATCCGACGTAAGGAATGCGCAATGCCACCCGTCCCTTGATGTCTTTCTCCGCGACAAAGGCGAAACGCCCGTTCTCCTGGTCTAGCACGGCATTGTTGTCGCCCTTGGTCAAGTAAAAAGCCCCTTGTTCCGTAACGATTTTCGCGAAAACCCGGTGGATGAGCAAGCCCGGTCCCGTGGGCTTGGGGTCGAAAACAATGATGTCGTTCTCCCGGTTGGCTTTAACCGACCGGTTTCCGATGATTACCTCGTCAGTGCAGGGCAGTGCCGCGTTTCCGGCGTAGCAGAGAGACTTGTGGACCTGCGTTTGTGAGAGTGAAGAAAACGATGCGTTGACAACGGGAGCGTTTTCGACGCCGCCATGGATGAATACCAAGTCGCCCCTTTGAAGGGCGGGAAGCATTGAGCATGAGGTTACGACGTTCATGGGCGAGTCGGTTTGCAGCACGTAGCTAAGGGCAAACCACGCCGCAATGGCAAAAACCACGGCGAACAGCAGTTCGACGGCGTTTTGCTTCCAGTCTTTGTCGCTTGAAAAATCGCTCGCAACCAGCGCCACTATGAATGCAAATGCGATAATTGCGAAAACAACGCTCTGCGTCAAGGCATAGGCGAGGATGGATATTGCAAGGATCAGGGCCATTGCAGTTGATAGTGGAATAGGCAGTTTCTTCCCTATTTTTTGAAGGAAGCTTTCCTTTTTCCTTGGGCTGCTTGGGGCAATGGCGCGCTTCATTTTAGGCTGGACCTTCCTCCTCTCTCCTCCTTTTTTGAAGAAAAGCGGGGTATTGCTGGTTTTTTCTAATGTGATTTTAAATGCCTGTGAGGCTCTTGATTTCCTTCTCTACCTCTTTCAGCGCTTGCCCGATGGCTTTCTTCACGTCTCCCTTTGCCTTGACTTTGAGGAGCGGCGTGCATTGGGTGGGGTGCACGTATTCGGCTGCAGCAAAACTCACTCCCTTGTCTTCCAAAAGTTTTTCAACAAGGAGGTTGGCGTAGCCCAAGTCGGCTCCTTCGAGCAGCGCCTGGATTTCTCCCTTGCCTTCAACTGAAAACGTCACTTTGACCAGGGGCTTGCTTTCGCCTTCCTGTTTTTCCGCGTTCTTTTCTTTTTTCTTAGCCATAAGCCATCTTCCTCCTTTCCTTGCGGCCGCATTGCGCGCACTCGAGCTTTTCGTCCAGTTCAACCCGGCAAAAACTGCAGTATGCCTTCACAATGCCGTAGCCGCGGGGCACTATTGTAAGGTAAACGCCCATTGGCGTGACGTCGATTATTTTGGCCTTGAGCACGTCGCCGATGCGCATGAAATCACGGAAGCTTTCCACATATCCCTTGCCGCGCTCTTGGATTTCGGTTATTCGCAGGAACGCCCGGTCGTCCCCGGAAACGACTCCCTTGCCGGCGGGCTTGAATTCCACCAGTGCAATCTGGTCGAAAATGTCCATTATGACGCCGTAAATCGTGTCTCCCTTGCGCAGCATTCTCGGCGAGCCGGGGTTTGTGACTTTTGCAATGCCGCCTTTCAGTTCCTCTTCTCCCAGGACGCTTGCGTAAACCGTGCCTTCGTCCTCGACAGTGCCCGTGTCAGCCTGTGCTTCTTCGCTTACGGCGATGGGCTCGCCTGGAAAAATAAATTTCATTTTCTCAAATCCCCTGTTTTTAATTGCAAAAATTTTCCTTCTGCCAACGCGGTTTTTTGACGCTTTTAGTTTCCTTCGCCCTTGACTTCGAGCAGGCTTTTCATGAGTTCGTCGGCCTTTTTCACCTGCTCTTTCACTTCCGGCCCGGAATCTTCCTGGTCGGCGCTGGTTTTCCCAATGCTTTTCTTCAGCTCCTCGTGTTTTTCCCCTATCTTTTCCAACGCTTCGGCTTCGTGTTTCGGCGCGTTGGCCTTGAATTCGCGGAGGAGGTCTTCAACTTCGCTTGAAACGTGCTCAACGATGCTTTTGGATAGGGCGTTTTCCCCCGTTTTTTCCATGGCTTCACGGAGGACTTTTATTAGGTCGTTTAGGCCCAAGAGCCTTCCGCGCAAGTATGCTTCCCTTGTGCTTTCTCCGTCCATGTGCAACCTTTGTTTTATGCGTATTATATTATCGGATTTTTCGTTTAAAGCCTTTGGATTGGCCGCGCCCATAGATGGCGTTCCAACTGGCCGGTAAATTGTCGAAAAAGCGAATGTGAAGAATTGAGTTGAGCGGTTTATTAATGCTTTCTTTCAAAAAGTCTTTCGAGGGCTTTTGCGCTTGCAAAACGCTTGAATGGAAAGAGGGCGCTGGAGAATGGTTTTGGAGTTTTGGTTCGAGCGGAAGAGCGTTTTGCCGAGCGCCCTTGAGATTTTCAGCCAGGCCATTTTGTTCGTTTCCCTGGCAGTGGCAGGCACTTTCCTCGTTGGCGTGGGCCAAGCCCAATGGTCTTTCCTCTTTCTCGTCGGCCTTCCCTCCATTCCTTTTCTTCTCAAGGTTTTCCAGTGCGAGGTTGAGGTTGAAGAATCGAAAGGCAAGGCGATGGGTGCGGGCATCCTTTCCAGGCACTACCTGGCAATCAAAGTATTGGCCGCCTTTTTTCTTGGCTTGGTCGTGGCTTTTTCCTTTTGGTATTCCGTCCTCCCCGCAAACGATGCGAAGTCCCTTTTCGGGCTGCAGCAGGAAGAATTGAAGAACATCCGCAACAGCTTTCAAGGCTATGCCCTTGCAGGCGAGCAGGTTTTCGAGTCGATTTTTACCCACAACTTGGCAGTGCTCCTTTTCATAGTCTTGTTTTCCGTGGTCTATGGCGCAGGCGCGATTTTCATCTTGATTTGGAACGCTTCGGTGATAGGCGTTTTTCTCGTGGAATTCGCAAGGCTCTATGCCGAAAACAGTGGCACTATTACCACTGGCGCCACGGGCGGCTTGCTGGCCGGCCTGGGCACCGGTTTTCTCGGCATTCTGCCCCACGGCATTTTCGAACTGCTTTCCTACTTGACTGCGGCCATGGCAGGCGGAATTTTGAGTTCTGCTGTGGTGCGGGGAGATTTCAGAAAGCCGATTTTCATGCATATCGTTTACGACATTGCAAAGCTCCTGGGCTGGGCCATAGTATTTTTGGCTTTCGGCGCTTTCATAGAATCCTACCCTTCGTTCAGTTTCACCTAGCTTAGCCTATAGCCTGTAAAAGCTCTTTTAACGCCCCAGGGAGGTTACGGGTGGAATACGTCGAATTCCTTTTTGATGCTCCAAAACGCATATAGGAACAATAGGCTTGCAACCAGCGGAATAATCAGCATGTCGAATTCGGAAATGGTTTGGCTATACCCCGGAAAAGAATTGAATTGTACCGTCAGGGCGGCGACCTTGCGTATCGGGAGGAGTAATACCCCAATGCTTACCGCAAGCCACGGGGCATACCTGCGGTTGTGCCTGTATATTTTAAAGCAAAAGTACGATGCCATCGTCTGGAATGCAAACTGGAGCAGCAAAATTATGGTGACTATTCCCTGGTCAATTGCCATGAAAACCGCAACACGCTATTGCTGATTGCCTATTGCGAATTATTTTTTTTGCATTTTATTCTTTTTGTTGTGCCAGCCGGCCCTTTCTTTTTTACCTTATTTTTTTATCCTTCACTTTTTTTTCTTCGGGTTTTTCCCCGGTTTTTTCCAAGGCTTGCTTCTGCTCCTGCTGGTAGGCCTGCACGAGCGTCTTGGCGATGTCGTCGTACTCGCCTTTCTTCCACCCGGACTTTTCAGAAATGAGGTTTACGAGCCTGGACAGCTCGAGCGGGAAGATGATTTTCGTGCTCTTTCCTTCAGCAACGCGCTTGAGCACATCGAGGTAGAGGTACGCGACGGTCTTGTCGCTCATGCCGCGCAAAGACTTGTCGAGAATTTCTATTGAAAGGCCCTTGGCTCTTGCTTCGGTTTCCATCTTTTCCTTGTACTCGCCCGCCTCGCGGCGTTTTTCCATTGCAATTTGAAGCCCTTGCGGAAGCTCGATGCTGGAAATCTCCACCCTCAACGCGACAAGTCCCCACTTGCTTTCAACTTCCTTAATGACGTTGAAGAGGTTGGTGTTGATTTCCTCGGTTTTTTCGAGAATTTCCTCCAAAAGCATCCTGCCAGTGACCGTCCTCAACTGCGCTTTAAGCAGGTGGCCGATTGACTCGACAACGTCCTTAATCTCAATAACGCTTTTTTTAGCGTCCACCACTTTGTAATAAATTATGGCATCAATCTTGATTTTCACATTGTCCTGCGTGATAACTTCCTGGGGGTGTATGTCTAAAATCTGCGTCCGCAAATCCACCCGCACGAAAGTGTCGATTCCGGAAAAATAAAGCACCCAGCCCGGCCCAACCACGTTTTGGAATTTGCCGAAACGGAACAGCACCCCGCGTTCGTACTCGCGGAATTGCGCTATGTTCGGGTGGACCAGCACAACTGCAGCCAAAACCAACAATGCGGCCAGCGTGATTTGCAAGGGAAGGCCGGATGCAAGTATGGCGATTACTGCCACTGCAACAATCGCAAGGATGAGTATGAATACGGCCACTTGCCTTGAGTCTGCGCTGGCGCCGTGCCCGCTGCCGGAGTGCCCATGCCCTTCGGAGTGGCCTGAATCATGCACTCCCCCGTGCCCGTCGTGGTCGCTCATAAGAAAACTCGTGCTTTCCTGAAGAAAAGTCTTTTGGTGTATTATAACTGCTAATGCTTTCTGAACCAAATAGTGTGTTTGTACCTGTTTTTCTTTTCCTTGATTATTTTGTAAAATTTCGGGGCTTTGAAGTCGATCCATCTGTTTGAGTGGATGCCGGTTAATGTTGATTTTTCAAAAGTCAGTATGGCTTCCCCTCCAGGTTTTAATATGTGATGTACGCTTTCCACCCCTGCAAATTCTTGCCTGTGCATTCCATAATGTGAAACTACAACGTCGAAATAATTTGGTTGAAATCTTCGGTGTAAGAGTGCGGCGGTGATTGTTTTCACCCGTCCTTCCAATCCAGTGGGAGTTAAACCGATTTTTTTTAATGTGGTGGCATGCAGTTCTATCTTTTCCCGAATTTTTGGGTCTAACAAAAATTCCCCCCATTGGCTTCCATCACCCATGCCGACATCCAAAACTCTTAGTTTTTCTCCAGGCTTCAGGCGTTTTATTTTTTCCTTCAGAATTTTCGACAAATTGATTCTAACGGCGTAATCCTTTATTGGCGTGCGATATGCCATATTCCAATTCTTGCCCTCGTCTTTTTTCATGTATTCTCTAATCATTGAGACTAGCTCGCGTGAGCCTGGTTGTTGTTTGTATCGCCAAGTGTGCTGTTGGGTTGCCCTTCCTCCAAAAATTTTGCCGAGCTTGAATTCTTCTTGTCTGGAGGGAGCTATTTTTGCCATGCTGTTTATTTCGGCAATCTCGCTTTTCTTTCTTTTGCAGCCCCAAACAGCTTTGCTCTAAGCTAAGTCGTGTAATTAAGG
>DUGE01000047.1 GCA_013331595.1 Microcaldota archaeon
CGGCATCAAAAGCCCTTCGTAAACCACGCCGCCCTTGTCAACGCGAATCCTTTCCCCTTCCGTAATGCCCCTTGATTTCAAAAAGTCAAGCATTTTTTTCGAGTAAGCCACTTTGAAACACCAGCCTACAAATTAACTGCGAGGACTTTAAAACTCCTTAACCATATAAGGCGAACGCAATTCATAGCCTTGCTTTTTGTAATACTCGCGCACTCCCACTCCGCTCGTCACCTTCAAGCTTTTTGCGTCAAACTCTTCCTTCGCTATTCTTTCCGCTTCTGCCAAAAGCGTTTTTCCGAAGCTCTTGTGCTGCAATGCATTCTCATTCTTCTCCCCGATAGCAACCTGTTCTCCGTACACGCGCAATTCCCTCACTCCGCAATTCAATCCCCCTTCCTTTTCTAAAGCCCTCAGCCGCAAAAACCCTATTAGGTAATCCTCGGCAGTATCGAAAGAAAGGAATATTTCCTTCCCTCCGCTCGCCTCGTAATCCAAACGATGCATTTCCACGCTATCGAAATCCACTTGCTTGAACCGCGACGCCAAACCTGCTTCCCTGCAGCGAATGCACTTGCAGTTGAAACCCATTTTCCGAACTTCCGCTTTCACGAGTTCCCTCAAATTCGTCTTCTTCACCCCATCGGCTATCTTGAAAGACGGAATGTCCCTATCCACACGCATAATTCTGCAATAGCGGGATACGAATTTCTTTCCTTGCGCGATCACGCTAGCCGCTATCTCCTCGCGGTACGGTTCGAACTCCCCCTTCCTNNCTTCTTCAAACATCTTCACGTCTTTTTCCGGCGTAGAGTAAAGCCCCGGCATCAAGTGATAGCCCACTTTCAAAAAAGCGTTTTTCACGTTTTTCGTTGCTTCAACGCTTTCTTTTACTCCATGCCCCCTCTTCACTTTTTTCAAAGCCTCGTCGTCCAAACTCTGAACTCCCAATTCTATGCGCGTGGCTCCGAAATCCAAAAGCCTACACACTTCTCCCTCGCCCGCCCAGTCGGGGCGCGTTTCAAAAGTCAAGCCAATAATCCGGTGCGGCGCTTTTTCGTTCGCCTCAACCGCCTGTTCGAGAGTGTGGCTTTCAAAACCGTTGAACGCGTCATAGGCCCCCTTCATGAATTGCGTTTGGTATTCTATCGGCTCTGAATTGAATGTTCCACCCATGACAATCAATTCGCACTTTTGAGGGTTATGCCCTATTGCCTTGAACTGGCTCAAGCGCGAATCAACCTGCCTGAAAGAATCGAAATCATTCCTCCGAGCGCGAAGGGCTGCAGGTTCGAAGCCAGTATAACTTTTAGCTGCAAACTCGCTCGTCGGACAGTAAGAACAGTGGTAAGGGCATGAAACGGGCTTGAGCATTATTGCAACAACACTCACCCCGCTCAATGACCTTGCCCTGTGGGTTTTCAGCAAATCGCGGAAAACCGGTTTTTCCTTCTCGGGCAAGGCATCGAAAATCGCAGCGTTGCTCACAACCTGCGGCAAACCCTGCTCGTGGGAAACCCTGCGCTTCAACGAATCAAGCTCGCCGCGGGTTTTCACTAGGGAAAGCTGCCTGGAAATTTCCTTTGCCGCATTTTCAGTCAAACAAAACGCCTTCTAAGAGCTATCGGTTCAAAACAAAACATAATGTAGAAAACCTTTGATTTTCTGCATAAAAACTGGCCTGCGCGGTTTTAAAGCCCTTTTCAATTCAGGAAAATGCGGGCCGCCAGGCCGAGGGCGGAATAAACTACTTGTTCTACGGACGGGAAAAGCAAAATGCCCTTGTTCAAGGCCTTCAAGTCCTGCTCAAGCGAAGAGCGGGAAACCAAAACAACATCGCTCTTTGCGTTAATGAGCTTGCTTGACAATGAAGTTGCATGCAATGCAATCTTGAACTCGCCCTGTTCACTGGGAAGGATTTCGTAGTCTTCAATCAATTCCTCGTGGAACCGCACTAGAACGCGGCGGGTTTCCTTCCAGCCGCCAGGAACGCCAGTGGCGCTTATTTCAAAAACATCGCTGGCCGAACTGCGGTTGCGCAGGCGGACTTGAAAAACGGCAGGAAGCCCAACGCCAGTGGCGTAAACTGTGGGGGAAGCCTCGCCCAAAAGCAAGTCTTTTGAAATGCTTACCTTGACTTTGAACACGCGCTCTGACGCGCCTTCGTACTGGTCTATGGCGCGGAGTTGGAATGAATACTCGCCGTCAGCAGCATCAGGAGCGGCGGTAATAAACGCGTGGAAAGATTTTTCGAAAAGCTTTGAATCCTCTGCTTTCCAGCCCGTAGGAAGTGTGCCGCGAAGGACAAAAAGGCGGTCCCACAGCGCCTGCCCTTGACTCGAGCTTGTAGTCGCTATTTCACCAGTCTCACGGCTGGTTATTATTTCAATAGTCTGCCCGGGCCCGAAAACACCCAAATCCAGAACGTCAGAATCGGTCGAAAGCGTCTGCTGCACCGGGCTGACGGCCATAAGCTGCGACGCCAAAGCAAAGGGCGATACCACCAGCAAGGCAAAAAGCAGTTTTTTAAGCATGGAATTATGAGCCGGAAAGGAAATAAAAAACAGTGGGGTAATGCACTACCGATACATATGGTACGTTGTTTTATTGCCGTAAAGCTCGGCGAGGAAATTGAAGCTCCACTAAGGGAATTGCAAAACAAGGCAAAACAATTGGATATCGACGCTTCTTTCCCCAGCGACTTCCACTGCACCCTCGCTTTTCTTGGCGAGTTGTACGAAGACCAGGTGGAAAAGACAAAAGAAAGGCTGGAAAAACTCCAGTTGAAACAAACTCAAGTTGAAGTGAAAGGCGTCGGTTTTTTCCCCAACGGCAAGTTCATCCGCGTTTTCTGGGCGGGGGTCAAAGGGCTTGATGAAATGCAAAATAGCATCGCTAAAGCCCTTAGGCACAGGGAAGAGTTTTTGGGGCACGTTACAATAGCCCGCATCAAAAACCCTGGGAATTTAAGCCAATTGCGTGAAATCGCCAAAGCCTACGAGGAAAAAGAATTCGGCACAACAACAATCAGTGGAGTTGCGCTTTTCAAAAGCGTTTTGACCGCCCAAGGCCCGCAGCATGAAGAGCTGTTCGTCAAAAAACTTTCCTGACCTTGAAACGCACCGTCATCAATATGCCGAGAACGAAAAGCAAGGCTATTGAAAACCAGGCGTTAAACCAACCAAATGCCAAAAGCAAGAAAGCCGCCAACGGCGAAGGGAGGCCGTAGTAAACGCCCTTTTCACCCTGCAAATTATACTTCGCCAAGCGCAGCACAACCGCACTCAAATAGAAAATGCCTGCAAGCAAAAGCAAAAAGAAAACGTAAAAATCCTTGGGCAGGAAAGTAAAGAAAACAAGAGCTGCCGGAACTACGCCGAACGAAACCCCGTCGGCCAACGAATCCAACTGCTTCCCAAACTCGTTGTGCACCTTGTCCCTGCGCGCCACAATCCCGTCAAAAAAATCGAAAGCCATCGCAAGCAAAATCAAGCCAAAGGAAGAAAAAAAGCCGAACGCCGGAAACAAAGCCAAGGCAAGAAAACCGCAAGCGCCATTGCCCAGCGTCAAATAATCCTTCAAATGCAGTTCCATAAGACTAAATAAAACCCGCGGGCATATTAAAAGTGCGTTCAAGTGGGCCCATAGCTCAGCCTGGTCAGAGCGCCAGTCTTATACGACTCCCGAAGGCACAAAGCACTTCGGTTTGGCTGAGTGAGCTGGACGTCCAGGGTTCAAAGACATCCCTTTTCTTTGGGAAAGAAAAGGTCTGTCAACCCCAAAAGAAAATGGGTTGAAAGAACTCTCAAAGACCAATAGAAAAGATGTTGGCAATCCCTGTGGGCCCACTCAAACTTGTGGCTAAAAATGACTAGAGCGATGGACAGAATCTTTGAAATAATAATGGACCACGGATGCCGCATACCAGTTATACGCCGGCGATTTTCCGAAGTTAAATGGCACATCTTAGAAAACGAAGAACACTTCAGGGCACAAATTCACTATCCGGCACTAGAATGGATTTTGCAAAACCATCCGGAGAGTGAATTTACCATCGGCGAGCTTAACAAAATCTTCGAAGGGAAGGAACAAGTATTCAATTTTCCCTCTAATAAATTGAGGGAACAAATTGGAACCACTCCAGAAGATGAAGAAAACTTAAGGCTGAATCAGCTCGCTCGCCCATTTCTCTCCTCACGCATACTAGTTCATTCTAGAAAAACTACCTGGAGTGATGAGCTACCATACGCATACAGATATCCCCACGAGTGGTCAAATATGAAAGTCAAATTAGGGCTCAAGCCCGGAATACTCCGAGCGCTGCTAAAAGAAAGACGGGATTCACACTAAGCCCAACTACAGAAAACGGAAAGGTAAAATGAACGTCAACGAGATTGCAAAACAGCGGTGCGAAAAGCTCTTGTGCATGGCGCGAGAGATTTACGCGAAAGAGCCTGCGCTAGCGAAACGCTATGTGACGCTTGCGCGCAAGATAGCAATGCGCCACCGCATTTCCCTCGGCAACAAATCATTCTGCAAGAAATGCAATACGGTTTTCATTCCCGGCCAGACGCTGAAAATACGGATAGGCAGGGGGTTAAGATTATATACTTGCGTCAGCTGTGGGATTACGCGAAGGTTTCCTTTGCAGCAAAAGGACTGAAACTTTGTCTTTAAGGAATGAACCGTTAACCTGGTTCGGGCCCAACTTTTCAAAAAAGAAAAGTTAGGCGCATCAAAAGAAAACCTCCGAAACGTGCATAATGCTAATAGAGTAAAATAGCGAATGCTAACGCAGTGGTGAAATTATGGGAGTAATGGACACAGACCCGCAGAAAGTCGTCGGGAAAACGGCCGAAGAGCTCAAGAAAAACGCTGAAATCAAGCCGCCCGAGTGGGCAGGCCTCGTCAAAACATCATCGCACTTGGAGAGGATACCCCACCAGTCGAAAGAATTCTGGTTCGAAAGGTGCGCGTCAATACTCTACCAGATTTACAGGCACGGCCCTGTCGGAACCGAGAGGCTGAGGAACAAGTACGGCGGTCGAACGCAGCACATTGTGCGCAGAAGCCACCACCGCAAGGCAGGCGGGAAAACAATCAGGCTTGCGCTGCAACAGCTCGAAAAAGCGGGGTTCATAAAGAAAGAGAAGACCGGCCGCATCATAACTTCCAAGGGAATATCGCTCCTAGACCAGGGCGCAAAGTAAAAAGGTGCTTCGACATTGGAAGGAGAATCTCAAGATTCCCAACAAGAATTGCGCAAGAAGCAAATGGAGATGATGCAGCGGGAAATGCAGTTGCGCGATGCGCTGAAAAAAATACTTGACGACAGGGCCTTCGAGCGCCTGGCGAACATACGCCTCGCAAACAAGGAATTGTATTACCAAATAGCCCAAATGATCATTTACGCCTACCAGCAAGGGCAGATTCAGGGAAAACTAAGCGAGGAAGTGCTCCTCAAGCTCGTCGGAAGGATAAAATCAGGGGAAAAAGAGACGAACATCACGTTCAAGCGAAAGTAAGTCGAAAAACCAAAAGGGTGTTACGATGGCAAGAAACAAAACTTCAGGAAAAAAAATGATCCTAGGCAAGGCACTAAAGCAAAACAGGCGCATACCCATTTTCGTAATGGCCAAGACTGCGCGGCGCGTCATCCGCAACGTCAAGCAACGCCACTGGCGCACAAGGAAAATGAAGGTAAAGCAGATGATGAAGGCAGCGGGAGTGAAAGAATAATTAGGGTTTTAAGCTAACAGCGCATTGAGAGGCGGTTTTTGTGGAATCAAAGCAAGAAGAAAAATTCATGTTAAAGCAAGCCGAGGAAGACCTCAAGAAAAAGCAGGAAGAGGCTAAGGAAGAGCCCAAACAGGCAGCGGGGCAAAAAGCCGAAAGTGCAAAGGAAGAAAAAAAGCCCGGGGCGGCAAAAGAAACCAAGGCGCCGGCAAAGAAGGAAGAAAAGAAAGAGGAAGAGAAAAAGCGCGAGATAGTCCTCGAAAGGCTTTACACCATCCCCGTCAAGAAATTCCTGATTCAAAAGCCCAGGATGAAACGCCATACTAGAAGCCCGAACGTAGTCCGCACTTTCGCGGCAAAGCACATGAAAGTCGCAATGGACAAGGTCAAGTTAGAACCGAAAGTTTGGGAATCGCTTTCCCGCAGCGGAAGGGCGAAAGTCCCGGCCAAACTGAAGGTCAAGATGTCCAAGGACAAGGAAGGGATCGTATTAGTTGAATTGGCGTGAAAGTGATTTCGTGGAGCTAAAGATAGAAAAAACCAACTTCTACAGGAACCCGTTCATCGGCCTTTTCCTCAAGACTAACAACAGCATCACGCTCCTTCCAGACGGCAGCCCGCACAAGCTATTGCAACTGGCGGAAAGCACGCTTGAAACCAAACCCGTCCACCTGCTCATCGACCAATCCTCGCTCGTAGGAATATTCACTGCGCTAAACGACAACGGCTGCGTACTCCCGGAATTCGCCGAGAAGAAAGAAACCGACCTGCTGAAAAAACAAGGCTTGAATGTCCTACTACTAAGGAACTACGCGCCGGGCAACAACATCCTATGCAACAACAAGGCATGCCTGGTGAATTCGGAAATAGACCATGACGAAGCAAAGAAAATAGGCGACTGCCTCGGAGTGGAAGTATTCAGGCAGAAAACCGGTGCTAACACGGTCGGCGCGGCAAACGTGGTTACGGACAAGGGCCTGCTTGCATTCAACGAGACAAGCGAAATCGAATTGAAGTACTTGGAAAAAAGTTTTGGTTCCAAAGGCATTGTTGGAACAACCAACCTAGGAAGCCAGTACAACGGCATCAGCCTTGTCGCAAACAACAAAGGCGCGCTCGTAGGCGAAAGCACCACGGGAGTAGAAATGCAGAGAATTTACGAAGCGTTGAACGGGTGAAAAACCAGCATGGCAAGGGAAGAAGAACTGCAGAAAATCGCAATGGAAATGAACTACTACCGCTCGCAGGCAGAGGAATTGCAGGGGCAAATGCGCAGCCTCAACAACCTCATTGCCGAAAACGACGCGGCTCGCGAGGCGCTCAAGGCAATGCCTGAAAACGAGGAAAGCCTTTTCGCAATAGGAGAAGGGGTTTTCGTCAAGGCAAAGCCCTCGTCAAAAAAAGTTTTCGTTGAAATAGGCGCAAGGGTCGTAGTTGAAAAAACTTTCGAGGAAGCGTCTGCGGTTTTGGAAGCGCGCAACGCCCAGCTGGTCAAAACCCTCGGAGCGCTGCAAAACTCCCTCCAGCAGTTGGGCGGAAAAATGTCCGAATTGAACGAGCAGGCTGAAAGCATGCAGCAATAGAAAACTCAAAGGCGGTTTCGCGTGTTTGGATTCCTGAAAAAAGCGGTAAGCGGCTTTGTCGACAAGCTCACGGGCAAGGAAACGGGAAAAAAGCCCGAGGAAGAACTTAAGCAAGAGCCGAACGCACAGGCAAAGCCCGAACCTATTCAAGAACCGAAGAAAATCGAAGAAACGCCATTTACTCCAGCGAAAGAATCTATTGAAGACGAGATACTGCGCGAAGCACAAAGGGAAGTGGAACGCGAGGAAAAACGCGCCCCGCCCGTTCGTGAAGCTCCAAAACTAGAACGCCATGCCGAGCCTAAGCGCGAATTGCCTAAAGTTGAAACAACACAGGTAGAACAAGAACCGCAAAAGCCAAGGCACGAAGAACGCCACATTGCGCCAAAAACACCCATTCAACTTGAAGAAAAACAACCGTCCAAACCAGTTGAAATAATCCGCAACGAAAAACCGGCCAAGCCAATTGAAGAAAAGTTTGAAACCCCGGCAAAACAGGAGTTTGAAGAACAAAAGCCCGCTGAAACGACAATCAGGGCAGAACGCAAGCCTGTTTTTGAGGTTAAGGAAGAAAAAAAGGAATTGGCGCCGAAAGTCGGCCTGTTCAAGAAAATAACCGGAATGTTTACCGGAAGCGTTACGATTGGCGAGGGCGAAGTGCAGCCGCTGTTCGACGATTTACGCATCGCGCTTTTGGAGAGCGACGTTTCCCTAGACACTACGGAATACTTAATCGGCGATTTGCACCGCCGCCTGGTGGGAAGGCAAATTGCCAGGGGCCAGGTTAACGACGCAGTCAAAAACGAGGTGAAACTCGCCTTGCTGGATTTGTTCGGCGGTAAAAAAGATTTCCTGAAGGAAGCGTCAGGAAAAACAAAGCCCGTCAAAATCCTTTTCCTCGGCCCGAACGGCGCAGGAAAAACAACCACAATCGCAAAAATGGCTTTCCTTTTGCAGCAAAAAGGGTTCAAGAGCGTTATTGCAGCAAGCGACACTTTCCGCGCTGCCGCCATAGAACAGGCTGCGCTTCACGGCGAAAAGCTCGGCGTTAAGGTGATTAAGCACCAGTACGGCGCAGACCCTGCCGCAGTGGCTTTCGATGCAATAGCCCACGCCAAGGCGGAAAAAATAGATTTCGTGCTAATCGACACTGCAGGAAGGCAGGATACGAACGTAAACTTGATAAAAGAAATGGAAAAAATAAACCGAGTCATCCAGCCGGACTACAAGATTTTCGTGGGTGAAAGCATTGCCGGACATGCGCTGATAGAACAAGCCAAGAAATTCCACGAAACGGTCGGATTGGATGGATTGGTGCTGACAAAACTCGATGCCGACGCCAAGGGAGGCACGGCATTCAGCATTGCCCACGACTTGAAAACCCCAATCCTATTTATCGGCATGGGCCAGGAGTACGGGGACTTGAAGCCCTTCGACCCCGAATGGCTCGTCAACAACGTTTTGAGTTGAAAGGGTCTTGACAGTTTTGCTTTGCCTCAAAGATGCGTATCTAAAGGAATGCACCGCGAAAGCGGTTGAAGTTAATGGCAAGGAAGTTGTTTTCGACCAGACCGTGTTTTATCCAGTGGGTGGCGGGCTCGTCTGCGATTCCGGCACAATAGAATACAACGGCAAAACCTACAATGTTGTTGAAGTGCGCAAAAAGGAAGGCAAAGTCATTCACACTCTCGATAGTGAAGGCATTAACACTGGCGACGAGTGCATTTTGCGGATAGAATGGGAAAAGCGCTATTCACTCATGAAAATGCACACGGCAGCCCATGTTCTCGGTGCAGTAATGTTCGAAAGCGGTGCATTAATCACAGGAAATCGAATCAAGCCCGACGAAAGCAGGTTTGACTTTTCACTAGATAATTTTGATAGGCAGAAGTTTGAGGAAATGGTTGCTAAAGCGAATGAAAAAATTGCAAGCGGGGCGGAAGTTAAGGTTTACGATTTGCCGCGTGAAGAGGCATTCAAAATTCCAGGGGTGGTGAAATTAGCTGAAGCCCTACCGCCGAATATTCCGGTATTGCGCATTGTGGAAATTGTTGGAATTGACATTCAAGCCGACGGCGGAGTGCACGTTGCAAACACTCGCGAATGTGGAACGATCGAGACAACCAAGCTCGACAACAAAGGCAGTAAAAACAAACGGATTTACTTCAAGCTTTCTACCTAGGAAAGAAAACTTCGAAAGCAATCAAGATTATTACTNNTCCAACACCGTAAGCAAAACCCAGAACTTCAAATCGCGCTTGGCTTGGGCCTTGTCATCCAAAACCTCGTAAACGTGCTCGAGGGAATTGAGCTTCTCCTGGATGCTAGTCTTCCACTCCTGCAAGTGCAGCGAGGCAGACGTGAGGGAATAAACTTTCGCCAAATACGCATCCCCAACAAGCTTCAGGGCATTTTCTACCTTTTCCACGACTTCGGAAGTATCGAGGCGCAATTGGGCAACTTCATTCCTCACCGCTTCATAGTTGTAGAAAAATCCGGCTTTGTTGCTTTGTTCAACGTCATCGTAGGCGCCATCCAACTCCCGGTCCAAGCGCGAGTCAAACATCCTCAGCTCAACGGCCTGGATGAAGCCATACTCAAGAACGTCAAGCACGTCGAAAGCATCAGTCTCGTCAATCAAGAAAACCGAGTTTGAATAGCACGCAATGAAATCGGTTTTGTAGTATGAAAATGAATTGCGCAGGACCTCAAGCAAGGCCCTATCGCTCAAGTCAGGCGCTTCAAAGGAAAGCAATACGGCAACGTCATCAGGATTTTTTTTCGCGAAATCCTGGGCAGAGACTTTCTCGTCAAACTCCTTTACCTGGAAAATGCTGAAAACATCGTTAGGCTGCTCCGGGTTAGGCTTGACCAATGCAGGAGTCATGTCGTCCGTAAGTCTTTTAACGTAATTTTTTGCTTCGCTTGCAAACTTGGCTTTGGACGAGCCGAATTCAACTGCAAGTTTTTTTAGCGAAGCCATGGAGCCCTTGACGGGAATGCGGAAAACGATTGAAACGGTGCCGAAAGAAAAAATCTTGGCGGAAACGAAAGCCGAAACCTCGATTTCACCAAGCAGGATGGTTTTCTTGCCTAATTGCAGGAGCAACGGCGGTTCCTTGTACTGCATGTAAGTGGGCGAAAGCTTGTCCAATTGAATAGGGGATTCTTCCGGCTGCTTGTTGAGGATTTTCTTGATGTTGTCCAGCTCAATAAGGTTGGCCACGTCGAAACAGCAGTAAACATGCAGCAACCCGCTTTTTACGTTCAATTGAAACACCCTTAGCCTTTGATGCCTGCGACCAGCAAGGGAAACACGATTGAAGCGTCTCCCTCTACTACAGCAATGTTTGCTTTCTTATTTACTTTTCCCCAGCTTACGGCCTCGTTCGCCCTGGCGCCGCTAAGCGAACCGTCGTAAGGCGTTCCCGTACTAACATAAACGGCATAGTCCAAGCCGCCGCGCAGTATGTTCGCGCCGATCGCGTGGTGCTTGGCGAAACCGCCGCCCAAAATTATGCCTCCAGTTTTTCTTGCAGTAAGCACCTGATGACCCAGCGGTTTCAAATCGCCTGAAACGTCAATGCCAAACTCCGGATAGTCCTGCTTGAACAGGAACAACTGCAACCCGAAAGCACCGTCAGTCGGCGCAGGGCAGTAAATCGGAATATTATTGCGGGCGCATTGGAAAAGGAAGGAATTTTTGTCCTTAATTGCAAACCCCAAATCACGAATCAACTCGTGCGGAGCCAAGAGCCTGCCGAGTTTTTCCTGTTTTTTCAATTCCTTCATGAAGAANNGATGTTGCCTATGCGGTTTATTCCCTTGGCGTAAAGTTTCACGTCGTCCATGCCGAACCCGCCCTGGAGGAAAGGCGCGTGGGTTTTCATCAAATCCTCTTCCACGCTGCCAATGCCCGTAATCACGGCATCGACAAACTTTTCTTCGCACAACTGCGCGAAAAGCTCCCGCAAGCCCGACGAAACCATGTTCGAAGTGAAGGAAAAGAAAACGGTCGCCTTTTCCCGCTTCATTTCCCGTATTATTTCAACAGCCTTTCCCAACTCACCTGCCTGGAGGCCCGCACGGCGCATTTGATCCACTAAACTTGCAGCAGACTGATTTCGCACAATCCTAAAGCCCTTGATTTTTTCTTCAACCATTCGCCTCACCCATCCTGTCGAAAACCCTTGAAACCGAATACTTTGCTGAAAAACTACACCCTATTTTTTCTTTCGCCTTTCCAGCATCGAAAGGCTANNCCGCTCACGTGAGATTCGGCGAGCATCACGAAACCAGACAGCCCCTCGTCGAAAGGCGTTTTCACTTCACGCACAACCGGCCGGCTTATCTTCCGCATTCCCAATTCTGCAGGCAAACGGCTCAAAAAGGCCAAGGCGAATTTCCTGCTGGAAAGTTTTGAGGCGGGGCAGTCTTGCAAGTCCAAAACCAAATGCGTTCCGAACGAGCCTGGAATGCTCAAGGCAAAGCAGGATGAAACTTTTTCCGCAATCAAATAGCCCAAATCAAAAGCCAAAATCGCGGCGAAGTAAATCCAATCGCCGGTGTAAGCGCTCACTGCAAGAGAAAACGCCTCGAGCGAAAGGCGGTATTTCGCGATTTCCGGCAAAATTCCCTTGGACTGCCGTACGTCGAAATAATCGTTCAAAAACTCGTCCACAATGGCAAATAAAACGAATCCAGACAACAGCACGAAATCCACTTTAGGAAAGCCAAAAAACGCTATTGCGGCAAGAAAACCGGCGATTGCAAACTGGTGGGCCTTCGAATTGACTTTACCGGCAAGCAGTACTGCAATCGCAATTCCCAAAAACAGGGTGGCCAGTTCCACGCCGAAAGACATTGCCAGCGCATAGAGGAGCCCGTAAGCCAAGCCAGTGGCAAACTTCAGGTTTTTGTAGAAAAACCGTTTCTCATCCACTTGCACGTCAGTAAGCTTGGACAAAAACCCCACTGCCAATGCCGTAATCAAACTTACAAACAACAAGACCATTTCAAACCCTCGGAGAGGCTAAAGCAGCGCAAGCGCAAAGCTCGCCGCGATAGTCAAGATTATTCCCAAATACTGGCGGGAAAACAATTTTTCCCTGTTGAAAAAAACTCCGAGCAAAACCGCCACTGCGGGATAGCCTTCGCTAATTGCAGTTGTGATAGACAGGGGCGAGTTCACGAGGGCAAAGGCAAACAAGACCCAGGCGGCAGTGTCGAAAATACCTTCAGCAAGAATAAGTTTCCTCTGCCTAAGCATGGTTTTCCACAGTGCGCCCGCCGCATTTTTTTTAATGATGAAAAAGAGCGAAATCAACGTGAGAAAAACCCACGGCACCCATATTGCCAGCACGGGCGTAGTTTGCCTCAGGGCCGAAGCGGTCAAAAAGTTCACGAACCCCATGCCAAACGCTGTTGCAAGGGCGATTGCCGCCCCTTTCTCGAACCGCTTTAGCAGGCTGATGCCCTTGCGTGAGGCTATCAAGATTATGCCGAAGAAAACGAGCGATATCAAAGCAAATTGGGCTAGGGAGAGCTGTTCCCCCAGCAAAACAACCCCCAAAAACACGGTAACAGGAAGCTCAAGCTCAAGAATAACGTCAACAACAGAAAGTTTTCCCAGCCTGAAGGCCTCGAAGTTTGCGATTGAAACGAAGAAAACTAGGACGCCCAAAAAAGACAACAGCAGGAGGTTGGCAGGCGAAAACAGGAGGTTCAAGTCCCCTGCAACGAAAGGAAACAGGCCGATTGCGCCAACCAAACCCACGAAAAACAGCGATTCGAGGCTTCCAATCTTGCGCGTGCTGCGCTGGATGAAGAAATCGCCCACCCCCCAGAAAAGCATGGCGCCCAAAGCCGCCAGGATGCTGGGATTTAGGTTCATCAAGAAAACGCCTCAGCCATTTTTCCCACCCTTCAAAAACCCTGCAATGACATAACCCACATCAAAAACAACTATGCCAAAAAGATACTCCCACTCGCCAGTAAGCAAACCCAAAACAACCGTAAACAACTCCATAAACAGCCGATTTTTCGCGATTGGAGAAAGCAATTGTTTGAAAATTCCATTCCCAGAAGTCTTGTTGGAAAAGTAATCGGAAGAAAACTCGTCAATCAAGGCAAAAACAACAACGCCCGCCAAAATCTGCAGGTTAAACCATGCAGCAGGGGGAAACCCAATTACGGCAAGCATTCCAAGGAACCCCGCTATTGCGTATTGGTGGGGCTTGGAATCTATTTTACCCGCAAGAAGGACGGCAATGGCAATGCCGAGGAACAAATTGGCGAAGGCAACGCTGAACGAGACAATTGCAGCGTAAAGAACTCCATAGGCCAGGCCGGTAAACAAAGCCCACGGGGACGGGGCTTTCTCCTTCCACTTGTCAGACAAGGCGTCGGCTACTTTTGCAAGCAGCCCTGCTGCGAAAACCGGAATGAAACCAACTAAAGGCACAACCATGTACACACTACTGTTTTAGCCAATAATAAAAATAACGAACTGGAAGCTAGGCTAGGGTTATGAGAAATAGTTTCTACGGGCAGTCTTTCTTTTTTACAGCCATCCAATCGCCTAGCAATTAATATATGTTTTTTGCGCCTATTTAATCCCATGAGAATACTACAGCTGCATTGCGATTACATCCGCTTCAAGCCCATGTCCAAGGCACTCAAAAACGCGCCCGAACTGGCAGAGGAAGAAAAGGCAGGTAAGGAATACAAGAATGTGCTCGTAGCATTCACTTCCTTCGAAGTGGGCGACAATGAGGCCGTTGTGCAGCAGGCGGCAAGGGAATTAGAAAAGCACTTTAATGAAGTCAAGGCCGATTTAGTTGTTACTTACCCTTACGCCCACCTTTCCAACAACCTCGCCAAGCCCGACCAGGCCATTCCACTCTTGAACAAATTCCTAGAGCTCACCCGCATTTTCGCGCCTAACTCGCAGAAATCACCGTTCGGCTATTACAAGGAATTCGAATTCAAGTGCAAAGGCCACCCTCTAGCGGAATTAAGCAAAACCATCAACTCCGAAACTCTTGAAAAGAAAGTCGAGAGCCTCGGGGCAAAGACTGCGGTCGTGGAAGGGACGGAAAAGAAAGAGGAAATAGTCAGCGATTCAATAAAACAAGAGGCGAAAACCAAGAGCGAGTTCTTTATTTTAACGCCCGAGGGGGAACTAACGCCTGCAGAAAAATTCAATTACAAAACCCATGACATGCTCAAGGCGTTGGCGGATTATGAAATAATGAAAGTCCGCACTTATGCTGAAGAGCCACCTCACATCAAATTGATGAAAGAACATCATTTGGTTACATATGAGCCCGCATCTGATTCGGGGAATATGCGATGGATGCCTAAAGGACTTTTAATTAAGAGAATGCTAGAGAAAGCGGTTACGGACATTTGCGTGAATTACGGTGCAATGCAGGTAGAGACACCAATAATGTACGATTACCAACACCCTGCTTTAAAGAGTTATTTGAATAGATTTCCCGCAAGGCAGTACATTGTCAAAAGTGATGAAAAAGATTATTTCCTCCGTTTTGCCGCATGTTTCGGCGGCCTAATTTTTGCTCACGATTTAACTATTTCTTACAAAAATTTACCTCTTCCAATTTACGAAATAACCCATTATTCATTCCGCCGGGAGCAAAGCGGAGAGCTTGCAGGCCTCAAGCGTTTAAGGGCGTTCACCATGCCTGATATGCACACGCTTTGCGCCGACTTTGAACAGGCGAAGAAAGAATTCGAAAAACAATATCACCTTTGCCTAGACTGGAACAACGACCTGGAAATAAAGTTCGAGGTAGCGTTCAGGGCGCAAAAGGATTTCTTCAACGAAAACAAGGAATGGTACTTGCGCATGGTGAAAAAGATCGGCAAGCCCATTATGCTTGAATTGTTCGACCTTAGATATGCATATTTCATAACAAAATTTGAATTCAACTTCATTGACAATGCAATGAAAGCGGCCGGACTTTCAACGGTTCAAATTGATATAGAAAACGGGGAAAGGTTTGACATAAATTATACTGACGAAAATGGAAAAAGGAACCATCCACTGGTACTTCATGCATCCATTCCTGGCGCGGTTGACAGGGTGCTATTTGCAATTCTTGAACGTGAAGCTAGAAAAATGAAGGAAAGCAAAACGCCCACATTTCCACTATGGCTTGCGCCTACCCAAGTTCGCATTATTCCCATTAGTGACAAACAAAATGATTTTTGTGAAAAATTGCTGGAAGAAATGCAAAAAGGCAAAGTGCGAGTTGATTTTGATGACAGGGGCGAAACATTCCAAAACAAGATTCGGAATGCGGAGAAGGAATGGATTCCGTTCATTGTTATCGTCGGGGAGAAGGAAGTCGTAAGCGGGAACCTTTCAGTTAGAATAAGGACTTCAGGCAAGCAGGAATTGATGCATTTAGAAAATCTTGCAGGAATAATAGAAAAAGAAACGAGTGGAAAACCGTTTGAAAGAGTTTCTTTAAGCGACCACCTGAGCAAAAGACCGGTATTCTAGCCTTGTTTTTTAGTCAGTTTTGCCAAATAGGCGCCCGGCGTTACTAATTTCGCCAGTAGTTTTGGGAATTCACTAATTTCACGAAGAGAATCCAATTCGGATTTATTCAACTCCCTCAACTCAGTCTTATTAAGGCTAAACGGGAATTCAATTTTCAAACCGCGCATATTCGCCATCTGGAGCAACTCTTCTTTCGGCATATATTCCGGGGTATTCCAGTGTAGCATATAAATTATGCCGCCGGGCTTGAGTATTCTTTCCGCTTCTTTTAGCAAATCTTCACGAACAGATCTTGCTGAAGGAGCTGAAAAGACATTATGAATATGAATGACATCAACACTATCACGCCTAAGCCCGGTGTTTTGCGCTCCCCGGGGTATTAGCGTTAAAGGGAGTTTTCCCACTTGCGAATCTTTAAATTCAGCATATTTTTTTGGAAGTTCTGGGTCAGGATCGTAAACCAAGTGGGTTTCATTCGCCCTTATTGGTGGATAATGCTTTCTGGGAATCCAGTCTCCTGCGCCAAAATGCACTATTAGTTTCGGTTTCACACGAGTCATGAACAAAAGTGAACTTTTCAGAATATTATCTTTTGCAAANNATGGGTTTTTTCTCGTGCTTGAAAGCGTGAATGGGAACATCCTTGCTGTGCGCCAGGGTTTTGAAGCCAGGAGCCTTAAAAACCTCATCGTTGTGCGAAGCCCATACGGTAAACTTTTCCGGCAAGCCTGCAAACAAATCGTCCGCATCGTCCACTATTAATTCAACATTTCCGAATTCGGGAACTCTTGCAGGCTTTACCTCGCCGCCGTAATGCAACACTATAAGCTGCTGGCCGGCGCAAACGCCCATGAAAGGAATGTTTTTTTCATCCAAATAGTCCATGTAACTCCCGCAGTTTGCAGCCATGGGGTCTTCACCCTTGCCAATGCGCAGCGCGCCTCCTGAAAAGACGAGCCCATCAACATCCGTAATTTCACTAAGCGGAGAATCAACGGGAAGCATTTTCGTTTCAACGTTCAAATCGCGCAGCGTACGGTAAATCCTGTGCCCCCACTGGCTGCCCAAGTCCGCAACTAAAATTTTCACATTAACCACCAAAACCAAAACTAATCCGTAAACCAGCGTGAAAGCCCGCACAAATTTTCCAACCTATAAAAATTAGTTGAGGCAGAACTAAAAACCTTTGTAGAATTTCTACTTTTAAAGAATAAATTCGAACGGCTTAACTTTTGCCCCCGTTTCTCTAGTATTCGTATAAGCACGGGTATAGGTATAGATTTTTGGCCGTATTTCCATTGGTTGAAAGTACTTTTATTTACGCCAAAGTCCTCTGCAGTTAGACCTTGAAAAAGAAGTAT
>DUGE01000080.1 GCA_013331595.1 Microcaldota archaeon
TTCAGCGTTCTTCCCGCACTGCCAGAGGGCTTCTATTGCAACTCGCGCGTCGCCGCCCAGTTTGGATGCATAGGCTGCCACAACTGCAATCACTTCCTCGCTGCACACGCCTGGAGCAAAAGCCTGCGCTGCCCTCTGCGCCAAGATTTTCTTCAATTCGATTGGCGAATAGCGCTTGAATTCCAGCGTTGTGGGCTGGAGGGAACTGCGGATGCGCTGGTCTGTCTTCAACAGGAATTCCCCGTCGTTGGTTATGAATGCGACTGCGGAAATGAAGGAACTGCGAAGCAAATCGTATATGACCGCATCATCGCCGTTGTGCAAGAGCCTGTCGCATTCGTCCAAAGCAATTATTGCAAAAGTTTTTTGACCTGAAAAATTCTGGGCTATGCGCTCGAGCATTTCGTCCCCGCCCAGGCCCCTGCGCGGCATGGGCTCGCCGATTGCTTCTGCTATTCTTGCTAGCACTGCAGTTCGCGTGGGGTTCTGCCAGCAGTTGATGAAAATGGCCCTTGCTTTTTGCGATTCTTCCTGCATTTTCCCGAAAACAATCTTTATGCAAGAGGTTTTCCCGACGCCGGGCGGGCCGTGGAGGAAAAGGTTTTTCGCCTTGCGGCCTTCGAAAGCCGGTTGTATGGCGAAAGCTATCTCATTGATTTCATTCTCCCTTCCTGGCAGGGCTTCGGGAAGGAAGTCACCTTTCAAAACCAGCTCGTTGCGGAAAACCATATCATTAGAAAAGGCGCTTGGAATTAAAATCCACTGCCGGTTTGGCAAACGATTTAAACCGCCGCGCTTGAAATCATTCCATGCGTTTCATTTCAAAGCTTATTGTAATTGTGTTGCTTTCCATTGTGATGTTAGGCTGCGTGGAGCAAGCAACCCCGACACCGGCGCCTACCGCCTCACAGCCGGAACTTCCTTTCCCGACCGGTTTGGCTTCGCCTTCCCCGTCGCTCCAGCCTAAAACCGGTTTGGATGTGGTTTCGGAAAACATGCTTTTAGGCTTGAACTCGACTAATTACTCGGTTTTCTCGCAGGATTTTTCAGTACGGTTCAAGGCAGTGATGACTGAAACGCAGTTTCCCAAGGTCAGGGGACAGATTGTCAACATTGTCGGCTATTATGCTTCCTCGGGCTTGGGGAGCTATTACACTGCAGGCGGTTTTATTTTCTTCAGCGTTCCGGCCAGGTTTGAGAACGACGAGGTCAACACGACGCTCATCATCAATAAGACTACGCGCGAAATCGAGGGAGTTGCCTTCGACTCTCCCCTTTTGGCGCAAGCGCAAAAGCCGAAAATCACCACTATCGACCGCAACGGTTCCAGCTTACCCTAATGCGTAATTCTTTCAATGGAACTTATTTTTTAAACTTCAAACCTATAGTTTTTCATGTTTACTCGGCTTGCGCTATCTGACGCTTTGAAAGATGCGAAATACCATTTGCCTACTGCTGCCAAACAACTTAGTCTCACTGCTAAAATCCCTGGAAAAAGAGTTTCCAAACTCGTTTCACTGCTTAACGAACATGGGCTGCTTGTGCCTTTAGTTCATAGCGTGTTTAAGCAGAGCTACTGCAGGCCTTCTGTTGCAGCAAAAACCTTAGGCGTCGGTCGCACTGCTTTAGCAAAATGGAAGCAGCACGGCGTTAACTTAGCCAGTGTGGAAAAGCGCTTTCTCTCCAATGCTATACATCAGTCCGGAGGAAACATGCAGGACTTAATGCGAATTACGCGTTGGGGAGATCAAAGAATATACCTTACGGCTAGAAAACACGATTTGGCTGTTCCGGGGGCGCCAAGGCTGCTCAAGGCTGGCGACATTCCGCTGAATTTATTCATGCGCCTGTTTCTTGAAACCGGCAGATTCACCCAAACTGCCCGCCTGCTTGGCACGACGGAAACCAACTTATTGGGTTTTGTGAGAAGAAAGGGCATAACTTCTTTGGCTTTGCGCGAAGAGCGGTTGATTGGTGCGGCAATGCAAAGCGGTTGCGTTACCAACCGAATGGCCAAACTAATCGGAACCCGCAGGGAATCGCTGTTCAAGTCTCTTGAACAAGGCGTTTATCCGAGATTACGGTGGTTCATGCGCCAGTGGGCGGTAAGTGTTTTGAAAAAACACGGCGGGGACATTTCTGCCGCTGCAAAGGCCGAGAACAGTACGGTATTTTCCATACGCAGCATAGTTAACCGTGAGAAACTGAGCCTGAAAAATTTGGATGCAGTGCCTCTGCAAACATCAACCGCTTTAATCCGCCGTGGAAAGAAACGTAGGCCGCAGAAGAAGCGCTCTTCCCAAATGGTGCGGTTCAAGGGCGGCAAGCTCGATATTGAGATGCATGACATTTGGACTAGGACGCATCTGGAAGCAATGCGCAGCAAGGTTGATGGTCTCAAGAAAACCATTTTGGAGACCCATCCCGATAGGCAGGTTGAAGGAACTGCGGATCACGGCAAGCAAATTTTAGCTGCAATAGGAAACCTAACGAAAGCCCGTGCGGCTTTAGCTCGCTTCATAGAGATTGAAGTTAGATTCAGGAGAGACCATGAACTTCCTTTGATTGACGAGCTGAACGCCCGCAAGAATGGCCCTGCAGAGAAGAGTTAAATCCTGTTTTCTGGAAAAGATTATAATGAAACATCGATTCGGTTCATTGAAAGATTGGCTTGCGCTCACGCGCGCCGAGCATGCAGTTATCGTTCTCATTGCCGTAATGGCGAGCGAGTTCGTCGTTTCGAAAAGGTTTTCCTCCGACTTTCTTTTTCCCGCACTAGGCCCGGCGTTGATTACGCTCGGCGCTTTCGCCTGGAACGATTATTTCGGCATCAAGACAGACAAGGCACTCAAGCGAATGGATAGGCCGCTGGTTTCCGGAAAAATCAATAGCCGAATAGCCTTCCATATAGCCATTGCTTTGTTTGCCTTGGGCGTTTTCCTAACGCTTTTCGTCAACCAAACGGTGTTCTTGATTGCAATTGCCTTTGCAGTGCTCTCCATGCTCTACGACCCTGTGCTGAAAAAAATTCCTTTGCTGGGCAACGCTTTCATCGCCAGTTCAATGAGCATTTCGTTCCTGTACGGCAATTATGCGGTTGTTTCAACGCTGAATAGCTTTGTGCTCTTGTTTTCAGCAATAGCTTTTGCCGGAGGTCTTGGCCGCGAGTTGGTTTTGACGTTGCGCGACGTGAAGGGCGACGAGAAAATAGGCGCAAAAACCCTTCCAATGCTGTTGGGGCATTTCAAGACCATCGTGCTTGCCTCGGTCTTGTTTCACCTTGCGGTTGTAATGAGCCTGGTTCCCCTTGCGACTGACCGAAACTTAGGCTACATGGTTTTCATTGGCATTACGGACGTGCTGTTCCTCATAAGCGCCTGGACTCTCACTTTCAACCAATCGCGCCCAATGCTCGAGAAAGTGCGGAACTACACCCTGTGGGGCTTGCTGAGCGGCGTAGTGGCTTTCGCGGCATTAGGTTTTTGAAGAGCTTTTGCGCTCTCCGCAATGTTTGTATTAAGAATGCAAACATTTAAATAAAGTTTGTGTTTTGATTATATGTGATTTAATGGCAAACCTTGAAGACATAACGAGGGCGATAGCGGAAAGGGAGGCCGAACTAAGAGAAAAGTTGTCGGCTGAGAAAATAATCGGAAGGCAGCATGAAGACATGGCAAAAAAGCTCCTGTCGACTGACGTGGCTTTGGTAATTACGGGAGTTAGGCGTTGTGGAAAGTCCATCCTTGCTTTTTCTCTTGGTAGCGGAAACTGCGGGTACGTGAATTTTGAAGATGAACGGCTTGAAATGAAGGCGAGCGAGCTTAACAAGGTGCTTGAAGCCATATACGCGCTTAAAGGAGATTGTAATTTTTTTGTTTTTGATGAGATACAAAACATTCGGGGGTGGGAAAAATTCGTGTCGAGGCTTGTTCCCGCTCATAAGATAATCGTGACTGGAAGCAACGCAAGGCTCTTGAGCAAGGAATTTGCCACTGCATTAACGGGCAGACACCTGACTTTCACCCTTTTTCCATTCAGCTTCAGGGAATTCCTGCTCTACCGTGATTTTAAGCCTGATGTGCATTTGACGAAAGACGTGGCAAGGATAAAAAAACACTTGGATGAGTACTTGGAGCTTGGGGGCTTTCCGCTTGCGTACAAGGTCGGAAAATTATTCTTGTCGGAACTTTATTCCGACGTCATCGAACGGGACGTAATCCAAAGGTATGGGATAAGATATCAAACCCTCTTGAAGGACATTGCAAAATACCTGGTTTCGAATTTTGCAACGGAAATTTCGCACAACAAAATAAGAAAAATTTTTGGAGTCAAAAGCGCGCATACGGTCAACAAGTACATCGGATGCCTGAAAAATTCCTTCCTTTTGTTTGAAATTCAGCGGTTTTCCCCAAAGCTGAAGGAAAGCCTCAAGGCGCCAAAAAAAATCTATTGTATCGATACTGGAATGGCGCAGCAGGTTTCCGCGAATGCCTCGAAAAGAGCGGGAGCCCTCATGGAAAACCTCGTGGCAATCGAGTTGCAGCGGAGGAAAAGCTATTCGGACGTTAAACTTGATGTTTTCTACTGGAAGGATTACCAGCAGGCGGAAGTGGATTTCGTGGTAAGGGAGGAAGATAGGACGAAAGAGTTGATTCAGGTTACTTATGCTTCTGAAAAAAACGAGGTTCCGGAGAGAGAGGTGCGCTCGCTCATCAAGGCAGGCCAGGCGCTTAAATGCCGCAATCTTCTTGTGGTTACGTGGGACTTTGAAGGGGAGGAAAAAACCGGCAGGACTACCGTAAGGTACGTGCCGTTGTGGAAATGGCTTTTAGAACAATGAGCCTGCAAGTTGAATAGTTTTCGCAGGAATTACGCGCTGTGGGGATTGTTGAGCGGCGCAGTGGCTTTCGCAGCGCTTACTCTCTAACTTCTTTCAAAATAGAACCTGTACGGTTTTCCTTTGTGCCTCTTCTCAAGCAAACTTCTAATCCTACCCGCTTCTCGTTTCGTCATGCGGCTACAAACATAGTAGGATGAATCCTCTCTATGCGCGAAAAATTCTTTAACCCCCGCGTCTTTGGGAGTGACCGTCCCTCCATATCCGCCATGAATGCCATAACCGGTTCTAACGTCTGGAGTTTCCTGAAGCGAGCCTATAAGCTGGGAATAATGCAATTGCGCTAAGACTTTAACCCACTGCAAACGCCCACCACCATCCGTACCAATGCGTACAAGAAGTTTTTTACGGGGTTCAGTGGGGTGTTCTACTTCGTCTAGGTCTTCTCTTGTTGCCGTAGATTTTCCGAACGGTAAAATCTTGCCCATTACAAGACTTCCATCTTGCCAAACTTTCCAAGGGTAAGTTGCATCTTGTCCTGCCACGTGTTGACATAGCCGTTCGTAATCTTGATCTTGCTTCCCTCTTGAATAGTGTCTATCGCATCATTCCACAAGACCAGTGCAATCGTTCCGGAATCATCCTTGATTGTGGCGTTTGCAACGCGCAGCGAGCGACCGTTCTTGTTAATCTCCCGCGGAGCTTCAATGCCGACAACTTCAGCCTCTAATTCTACGCTTCCAGTTCCTGGAGCTAATTCAGAAATTTTCATTATGCCCACCTGCCCTAATTCAAATAACTTTAAACGCTTTAATACCGTAAAAAGCTTATTCAGTTGGAGATTACGCAAATAAAAGATTTTGGGTGGAGCGGCAATGTTCGATTTCAAGGCTAGGATACGCAAACTCCAGAAGGAAATGACCGTGGATTGCGTTGTTCTTGCCCAGTTCAACCACCCTGAGGCGAATGCGCTTTACTATTCCGGCATTGAAGAACCGATTTTGGTTTACGTTACGAAAGACACGAGCGTTGCTTTCGCCAAGGGAGAAGGGAATATTGGGCATTTTGACGAGCTTTTGCCTTTCAAGGACGCGAAGGGCTTTTACAAGAGTTTCTTCAGGAAAAACAAGGTGAAGACCGTTGGGCTGGATTTTTCAAGCGAAGCCAACAGGGTTGGATTCAAGCTTTTGGAGAAACCTGAAAAAGTTCGTGTTTTGAATTACTCTGACAAGCTCAGCGAGTTGAGGGCAGTGAAAAGCAAAGAGGAATTGCGCTTTCTCCGCAAAGCGCAGGATATCACGAAAAAATGCGTTGCCCAGGCAGAGCGCAACGGCTTCCAGGGAAAAACCGAAAACGAGCTGGCTGGGTTTCTGGAATTTTCTTCGCGCAAGATGGGCGTTGCCCTTGATTCTTTCCCTCCTATTGTTGCAACTGGAGTTAAAACTGCAACGCCTCACAGCTCGCCTTCAAATGACGTTGTGAAGGATTTGGTGCTAATCGATTGTGGTGCAACTGCCGCCCATTACCACGGTGATTTCACGACCACGGAATATTGGGGGAGCGACAAGCAAATCAAGGATGCGATTGAAGCGGTTTGGGAAGCGAAGAAAGCTTCGGAGAAAAACGCGAAGGTTGGCGTGAAGGGCAAAGTGCTTTCGGACATTTCGCAGAAAGTAATTGAGGAATACGGTTTCGGCGAGTATTCCTTCAGGAAAGCCGGCCTTGCTTTGGGGCACAGTGTTGGTTTGGAAGTGCATGATGGCTTCAGGCTTGAGCAAGTGACGCTGAAAAAGCGAATGGCATTTACCATAGAGCCGGGCATTTACCTTCCAAAAAAGTTCGGAGTCCGTTTCGAGGACATTGTTTTCCTTTAAAAACTTGCCGTTTTTTGGCTGTGGCGGAAAGGGTTTTTTAAGCCGTTCCAACCTAATTTGTCCACTGGTTTTACGAGTAAAAACTAAGGCTATTCTATTCCCAAAAATCTTGTTTCAAGGTGGTGTTGAAATGGTTGCAGAAGAGTTGAATGAAGAGGTTCCCGCAGAGGAAATAGAGTCGGAAGAGACGAGCGAGGAAGATGCGGAAAGCGAGCACTTGCCTTTCCCGAACGCACGCGTAGTCAAGATAATCAAGCAGAATTTAAGGAACCCCCACCAGCTCAAGCGTGATGTCAAATTGGCGGCTAACGTTTTGCTTGGCCAAATTCTGGGGGACATAGCGGAGAGCATGAATGAAGAGGAATACTTTACGCTCAGCATAGAGCATTTCAACAAGGCTGCGCGCAAGTACAAGGAGATTGCCTTGAACGAAAAGCGCATTCGCAGGATAAAGAAAGTTCTTGAGAAGCAGAGGGCGGAGTTGGACGAGATNNCGGCAGCTTTTTTCCAAAGCCACCCAGCTTAAGGCTTCGCGCGACAAGGAAAACTCGGTTTCAAACGATTTGAGGCAAAAGCGGGACGGGAAGAAAGAGGAAATCGCGAAACTGAAGGAAAATCTTTCAGCTATTAAGGCGAAGCTGTCCCAGGCCGGCGCCGGAAATCCCATGGCCATCCATGAGCAAATAGAGCGATTGGAGTGGTTCCAGCAGACAGAGTCTTTGAGCGCCAAGGAAGAGAAGGAATTTTCAAAGAAGATTAAGGACTTGCGAAAGCAATTGCCCGAGGCGAAGGAATTCCAGGGGCTTTTGATGGAATTGGCTGAAACGCGCAAGGCACTGGGAAAACTTATTGACGAGGAAAAGGCGCTGCATGAGAAAGTGGTCGAGCACTCGCGCAAGGCCGACCACTTGCACAAGGACCTTTTGCAGGACAGCAGGAAAATCGGCGACGTACAGAAAAGCATTTCAACTGCCATGACTTTGCTGAAGGAAAAGGAAACCGATGCGGGCGAGAAGCACGGCCAGCTGGTTAAGGCTGTTGGCGAGAGGAAGCTCCACGAGATGGAGCAGAGGCAGAGGCACCAGGCTGAAGAAACGCGCCACTTGCAGGCCCAGCAGAACAAGATTGTCGAGAAGGCGAAAAAGATTTACGGGCGCTTCAAGTCCGGAGAGAAAATCTCGACCGACGAGCTTTTGGTCCTGAGTGAAAGCGGGCTGCTTTGAGCCCTCGATTAATATTTGCCCTTTAGCCAAATGTTTTCATGGCACTATTAGACTTTTTGCGCAAGTGGCTTGAAGGTCCGGTTGGCTCTAACTCGAGCCGCTCAGCAGCAAGTGAACTGAGGGAGTTCACCTTGGGCGGGCGAAGGCACTGGGTGCAAGTGCCGAAAGAAACTTTCAAAGTTGATCCCAATAAACTCACATTTCTACAGAGCTATGTCCAACGTGAGGGCCTTGAAGTCAAAAGGAGGATTTTGCATTTGAAGCGCAAATACGGGGAAAACTGGAGGAGCCGAATTGATGAAGTGAGGGATGATTATTTGAGGAGGCAACTTGCGCGCCAGGAGCTGACTATTCCCGTCATTGTTACGCCGCACCCTGACCGCTCTGGGCATTTTATTGTTTTGAACGGCGTTCACACTGCCTTTGTTTTAATGGAAGAAGGTTCCCCGATTACCGCCAAACTAGATACCAATTCGACTCTAGCGAAAGGCACAAAGACTTTCAGTAAAAATGAATTACGGATAGATTCCAGCAGGCGGTAAATTTACGCTTTCTTCCATACAGTGCCTTTTGCTTGTTCGTAAATTATTTTAAATACTTTTCAATAGTTGTTTTCACATGCCTGCTCCGGAAAAACCAAAATCTGCCGTTTCAAGGGCATGGTCCTTTTTTACTGGTTCCGGTTCCATTTCCCCGGAGAAAGAGGCGCATGCCGAACCAGAACGTCTGAACTTAAGCAGTCCACTAAGGCCGCCCAAGGATGAAGAGCTTCGGCTCCTCCCTCAGCAGTTTAGGGATGCGGTTTCCTCCCTTTACTCGGCCGATGACCAGGCCGTTATGCGTGCAATTAACGCTCTTCTTTTTGTCAGGAGGGAGCCTGTAGCTGACAAATATTCGAGGCCCGTCAGGCCCTATTTGACCGAAGTTTTCAAGCACCATGCCCAGGAGAACGTGCGGGCAGCGTTGCTCGAGTGCCTTTCGGTAATGGAAGGCCGCAATGCGGTTGACGTTTATGTTTACGCCTTGCGCGACAATAGCGCCGTGGTGCGCAAAAAAGCCTTGGCTGCAATAGAAAAGCACGGTTCCGAACGGGAAATTCTGGCATTGAGGCAATTCATCGATAGGGTGCATGAAAACGAGTTGTTCAAGGCTCGTGCAAAAGATATTATCGGCAAACTTAGGGAACGATAATTTCCGTAACCGTCAAGCCTTCTTCCACACTGCGCCTTTGACAGTGTCTTCCAAAACTATCCCTTTCTTGAGGAGGAACGCGCGGATTTTGTCGGCGCGCTTGAAGTCTTTTTTTGCGCGCGCGTCTTCACGCTCTCCAATCAGCCTCTTGGCCTCCTCGTCGAGCACCGCTTCACCAGTTGCAGCCCAATCAACGCATTCGAACACGCCGTCGAATTCCTTAACGAATTCTAATGCCTTTGACGCAGTTTTTCTCGAGATTTTTCCCTCGTCAATGCCCCTGTTGAATTCCTTAGTGAACGCGAAAAAAACCGCGAGGGCGCTTGCAACGTCCAAGTCGTCATTCATGGCTTGCTGAAACGCTTTTTCAGTCTTGGTGAGAATATCGTCGAAACTTGCATCCCCCTTATCGTGTCCAATTCCCTTCAGCCGGAATGCAAACTCGCCCAGGTGTTTCACTGTGTTTTCAGCATGCTCCAACGCCTGCAAAGTGAAGTTCAGCTGCGAGTGGTAGTGGGTTGAAAGAAGTAGAAAGCGCATTGCCTTGGGTGAAAATCCTTTCGCAAGAATGTCGCGCAGCGTGTAGAAATTGTTGAAGCGCTTGGACATTTTCTTCCCATCGACAAGCAAATGCTCGTTGTGCAGCCAGTATCTGGAGAATTTCGCGCCCGCGCCTCGGCTTTGGGCGATTTCATTCTCGTGGTGCGGGAATTTCAAGTCAACGCCGCCAGTGTGAACGTCGAAAGCCTCTCCTAAATATTCGGTTGACATTGCACTGCATTCTACATGCCATCCGGGCCTTCCCTTGCCGAAAGGTGCATTCCAAAAGACTTTGCCGTCCTCGGGAGTCCACGCTTTCCACAGGGCAAAGTCGCTTGCGTTTTCCTTGTCGTACTCGTCTTCGCCCACGCGTCCGCTTGCGCCTGTCTTTAAGTGATTCAAGTTCAAGTGAGACAACTTTCCATACGCCTTGAACGCGCTGATTTTGAAGTAAATGCCCCCATCCTCGCCCTTGTAGGCAAGGCCTTTTTTCAGGAGTTTTTCAATGAGCGCAATCATTTGAGGAATGTGTTCCGTTGCCTTGGGGTATTTTTCGGCGCGTTTTATTCCCAATGCGTGCAAATCTTCGAAGAACGCCATTTCGTAGTATTGCGTGAATTCCTTGAGCGTTTTTCCCTGCTCCCGCGAACATCGGATGGTTTTGTCGTCCACGTCCGTAATGTTCATTATTTGCTTTACGGCATAGCCTTCGTGTTCCAGCCAACGGCGCAGTAAGTCGGCAAAAAGGTACGCCCTGAAATTGCCGATGTGAGCGTAGTCGTAAACGGTCGGGCCGCAATTGTACATTCCCACCCTCTTTTGGTGGATGGGTTTGAAAGTTTCCTTTTTCAGGGAAATAGAGTTGAATAGTTTGAGAACCGTGAGAATTACCCCCTTACATCGGCGCGATTTTCGCCTTTCGCTTCCTTTTTCTTCCACTTGTAAAAAGATTTGGCACCCACTTCCGGGGCTGCTCCGAACAGGTCTGCAAGAGTCCGTTTCCTTCGTTTTTTCTTCATGTTTTCAGCCCGTTCTGCTAAAAGCCATTTCCAAAGGGGAATGAAGCTTATTTTTCCTTTCAAGCCAAACCATTCTGCTTTTTCTTCCGCAGAGTGGTCGCCGGTTAGCACCGTAAGACTCCTGCATTTTAATTCACTGGAAGCTTTCAGGAGGGCGCGCACTTCTCGTTCCCTCGTTTTTTCTTCGCTCACGTCGTAGCAAACTTGAATCAACTCTTCGATTTCCAGTCCGCGTTTTACTACGAAATCAACTTCCGCGCCAGACTGCCTGTCCCTCCAGTAATATATTCTCGTGCCACTGGCGTTGAATTCCGTTTTCTTCAGCTCAACTGCAACCGCATTCTCGTAAAGCCTGCCGTAATCCTCGGTAAACTTTTCGCCCTTTGCTTTGATGAACCCGTTATCTATGCAGTATATTTTCTTGTTTGCCGCGGCTTGTTCCCGCTGCTTGAATGAAAATCTAGGCACTTCGAAGAAAAGAAATGCCTCCTCCAAATAGGCCAGGTATTTTTTTACGGTATGAACGCTTTTGGTTTGCGTTACCCTGCTCAAGTTGTTGTAGGAGCATTCCTTGGATGCGTTTGTTGCAAGGTAAACTGCCAAGTCGCCGATTCCTTTGGGCGCCCTTACGCCGTGCTTTTTGACTATGTCTTTGTATATTATAGAATCGAAAAGCGTTGAAAGGTAATCTGCAAACCCGATTTTTTTCGCGTTCGGCTCTGGATAGCCTCCTTGCGAGACGAACGATTCGAATTTTGACTTGATTTCGCTTTCCGTAAGTTCGCCAGATTCCAGTTTCAAAAATTCCTTGAAGGAAAACGGGAAAATTGCCGTTTGCAAATGCCTGCCTGTTAAGTGGGTTGCAAGCTCGCGGCTCAAGAGGTTGGAATTGCTTCCTGTAATTACGAGCCTGAAGCCCTGCCGCTGAAGCCTGTTTACGAACAATTCCCATCCTTCTAGATTTTGAATTTCATCCAATAGCAAATAACGGGCGTTTTTATAGGTGCTTTTAACTGCCTCAATTATGTCGTCATACTCGCGTACTTTCACTAGCCTCTCATCGTCAAAGTTGACGTAAGCAAATTCGCCTAGCTTGGAAAGCTCGCGTTCCGCAAAAAAAGATTTTCCGGCCCGTCTTGGACCGATTATCACGTTTATGATTCCGCTGTCCAAACTGCGGAGTGAAGCATCCCTTTCCACATATTTTTCCTTCAGCCTTGCTTCAAGCTCCCGTTTTTGAACCAGCAAAACATCCCTAACTGACAAAGTAACCAATCCACTACTTTGTAGTGCATAAAAGTATATAAAATTATGTGTTATGCTGTTTGTTTAGCTGAAAAGAATCGATTTGTTTCAGCCCCGTTCTGCCGCGAGCGCAATGCTGGAAATCACGTCGCCCAGGCCGACCGTGCTCTTGCTTTGCACGACTGGTGCGGGAACGAAGATAACGTAGTGGTCCTTGAACTCGAAAATGCCTTTTTCCAAAAGGTCTTTTCGCACGAATGAAGAGTGGCGCTTGTCCCTCTCCTCGTCAATGCCGCCTTCAAGCGCACGCAGTTGGTTGAAGCCCGTTGCTGATGGCGTCAAATCGTATTTTTTGACTTCAGTCCTTGTGACGAACTCCCCGCCC
>DUGE01000082.1 GCA_013331595.1 Microcaldota archaeon
CGAAATGCTTTCTCACTATCCACTGCCCGGCGAAAATGCCTCCGGCAACGAAAATGAATGCTATGAATATTATGTTCAGCAAGGGGCTGAGCGCTTCGGCAGTAAAGCCGTTGGGAATGTGCTGGACCATGGACAGCACGAGCAGCGCGAGAATGTCGTCTATGACCGCCGCTCCCAGCAGGGTTTTCGCGAATTCTTTTTCCAAAAGTTTGAGCTCTTGCAGCACAGCGACGGTAACGCCCACGCTCGTCGCAGTCAAAGCCGCGCCGAGAAACACGGCGTAAAAGAAACTTTCTCCAGTAAGAACGGCATAGTAATAACCGCCCAAGAACGGGACGATCACGCCCAGGATTGCAACTACGAAATTGCGCGAATTGAAAATGCTTTTGATTTCGGAATGCAGTCCGATCTTGAACAACAGGATTATCGAACCCAATTGCGCGAAGATTTTCACCACTCCTTCTGCCGAAACCAAGTGGGGCAGTTGCTGCGGAAATATGGGGAATATGGAATTCAGGAATCCGACGAGCAAAGGCCAAACGAGCGAGACTGAAGAAGGGGATACGGCTACTCCAAGCAAGAGCAAAACCATCACCACGGGCTGTCGCAAGTAAACGACCAAAAGTTCGGCGAGCACCGCGGCCAAAAGCAAGAACGTGATTTCAAACCAGATTCTTTTTTCCTCGGGAACGTCTCCGAACAAACTCGCGCGTATTACCGACAGGTAAAGCAAAACCGCCAGTACGACTATGATGCCTATTGCGATGGGCATTGCGTTTCTGCGCGCTTCCCTAACGCGTTCCCTGATCATTTTACAGTCCTTGCTTCGGGCGGGTTGCAATCCAATAGACCAGCCCGCCGATTGCCGCCAGGGTCAAAATTCCTATTATCCAAATAGTGCAATCGGGAGAGGAAGGCTGGGGCGTGGGTGCAGGTGTAGTAGACGTAGGCGCGGGTGTAGGTGTTGCGGTTGGAGCGGGCGTTCCTGTGGGCGCCGGGGTCCGTGCTGTTGGACAAGCCTATCGCAACATTCGAAAGCGAGGCGTTTGAAGCGTAAGCGAAGCCGAAGGAACTGAAAACGAAAATAGAGAAAAAAGCGGCTAAAAGAACTTTTGCAACGTCCAACCAACAACATCCCTTGCAATACGGCAGAAGATATTACTTGCGCCGTGTTTTTAAAATGTTTTTTTTCCTGCCGGAAAGAAGGGCCTTTGCCCCCAAGCCCAGGAAAAACCCGGGGACGGCGAAGATTCCGAACAGCACGTACAACGCTATCGCAAGTGCGAGCAGCAGCCACAGGCTGCGGGGCTTGCTCCAGACGAATGCCAAGGCGATGGCAAAGCCTGCCAGGAAGGAAAAAACGTTGTACCAGAACAATGGAATTTCCATGTGCAAGAAGAAGAAAAAGAAAGTTTAAAAAGAAAAAGGAAAAGGGCTTTTTTTCAAAATCCCTTTTCTTCAAGGAATTTTAATCCTTGGAAATGTCGTATACAGCCTTCAACGCCACGACGGCGACTGCCGGAGCGACGAAGATGGCGATGTTACCGAAGACCGGTCCCATCCAAGAGCCGATTGCAGGCAGCTTCGCGCCGATTGCGCTCAAGCTGGTTGCGCTCAGGAGGAAGCCGATTCCAGCAACCAAAAAGTGCTGTACTTCCTTGTCGCTTATGTTGAGCAGACCGACGAGCAAACCGAGGATTCCCAATACCATGGCCACGGTAGCGTCTGTTGCTCCAAATATTCCCGCCAAAACGGCGATTACCAAACCGCCTATATACGCCCAAGCGCCTATCGCGGGCATGCTGTCTCCCTTTGCCATAATCCATTTCACCTCTAATTCTATGTAACCCCCACGGTGGCGCTTTTCTAAGCCACTGCCGAAGGTGGGTTAAGCTCGAATAACTCAACTATCCGAACGCCCTATAAAAAGATTGTTTCTATCGTCAAGCGTCGAAAAAGCCGTAGTGGTTGGAGTTTGCCTTAAACCCCACCGCTTTCGCTTTTACGCCTTATTCATCGACAATGAGCGTTCCTTTCATTTCGCTGTGCCCTGACCCGCAGAACACGTTGCAGGAAAAAGTGAAGGTTCCGGCCTTGTCTGCAGTGAATTCGACTGTGACTTCCTGTCCGGGCTGGAGGTTGGCGTCAACGCCGAAGTCTGGAAGCTTAAAGCCGTGCTCAACGTCCACGCTCTTGATTTTGAGCTTGACGATGTCGCCTTTGGAAACGCGGATTTCCGACGGTTCGAAAGACCATTGCTTGGCGGTCATGGTGAACTCTTTCACAGCTCCTTGCGTTGCGCTCGGCGAGGGCGTGGAGGTAGCCTGTCCGGTCGGTTGAATGGTGGGCGTGGTTGTGGGCAATGCGGTGGGCGCGGGTGTTGCAGTGGCTGTTGCCGTGATTTGCACTTGAGTGGGGGNNCGCCAGAGCTAGTGCTACGAAAGCGATGATTGCCAATCCGATTGTAAACTTCATTCCAAATCCCTCCACCTGCTAGAAAAAGGCTTTCCCGGCTTTCGGGAAGCCAAGCTTCGTTTCAACTACAAACTGGGGGAATAAAACTTTTTGGTTTAAGGGCTTGCAGGGACGGCACTAGCGACTTACTAGCGCGGTTTAAATTAGGTAGAACCAAAACTATTTTGGAGGTCACGCCATGCCTATTCATTCACAACGATTGGTTTACGCCTTTAGAGAAGGGAATACGTTCATGCACGACTTGGCGGCAGTGGAGCCGCCTGAAGGATTTCAAAAGCACGTCATTACCGTTCCAGCTACCTCGTCCAAACAAACCCATGAACCGCATCTTCGAAGGGCGATCAGAGCCGCAGGGCTTACCCTGGCTGATATGCGGCACATTGATACTCAAGTAATTACAGACCTGACTTTAGAGCCGGTTGTTAAAAAGTTTGCTCGAGGCCCGCCGGTTCCTTCCTCAGAGGGAATGTTTGGCCGCAGTCAGAACATAAGCAATGCCTACAAGGCTTTAGAAGAAGTTACTGATCCCGAAAGGGAAGTAGCGCATACAGCCAATGTGGCGCATTCAATTTTGCGTCAGCTCGATGCAGTTGTTCAGGATATCAGGAGCCAAAACAAAGAGCCGCTTTTAGTTGATTTTTGCATTGGGGATCACCATGGATA
>DUGE01000089.1 GCA_013331595.1 Microcaldota archaeon
GACGGGGGTCTGGATGCCCGAAGCCGAGAAATGTTCATTGTACAGCAGGGCGTTCTTTCTCCGGTTCGCGTTGTACTGGTCGATCCGCTTGAACTTGACGTTGAGGACCGCGGCCTGCATCTCGTCCAGCCTGGTGTTGAAGCCGATCTCATCGTGGTAGTAGCGAACTTTGCTGCCGTGATTGCGGAGGGAGAGCATATGCCCGGCCATTTTCGCGTCATCGGTGATCACCATGCCGCCGTCGCCATAAGCCCCGAGGTTCTTGCTCGGGAAGAAGCTGAAGCAGGCAATGCGCCCCATGCTTCCGATTTTCCTGCCCTTGTATTCCGAAGCGTGCGCCTGGCATGCATCCTCTATCACGGTAACGCCTTTCTTTTCAGCAACTTCAAGAATCGGGTCCATGTCGACCGGCTGGCCGTAAAGGTGCACTGGAACTATCGCCTTTGTCTTCGGCGTGATTTTCTTTTCTATTTCCCGCGGGTCAACGGTGTAAGTCTTCTCTTCAATGTCCGCAAAAACCGGCTTTCCGCCTAAAAGTATTGCAGGATTTACAGTTGCAATGAACGTATGCGAAGGCGCGATAATCTCGTCGCCCTGCTTTATTCCAAGGGCCCAAAACGCCGCATAGAGGGCGGTTGTGCCAGAACTGACGGCAATTCCATGCTTAGAACCGCAGAATTCAGCGAATTCCTTTTCAAACCCCGCAAGGTGCGGGCCTTTGATAAAGCGCTTTCCCTCGAGAACCTCGATGGCAGTGCGCTTCATTTCCTCGTCGACGAACATTTTGCTCAGCGGAACGTGCATTTCAGATACCTCCAAATTCACTCTGGGGTTAAGGCTTCTCATGCGGTTAAAGGTGCATTCCCCCGTCTATCCTGAAAACGCTTCCTGTGCAGTATGATGCTTTTTCGGAAGCGAGGAATGCGACAACTTCTGCAATTTCCTCGGGCTTGCCCATCCTGCCTAGGGGAATGGATGCGCTTATTTTTTCGTGAATTTCGGGAGGGATTCCAGATGTCATCTGAGTTTCAACGAAACCCGGAGCAACGGCGTTAACGAGGATTTTCTTTCTTGCCAGTTCTTTAGCTAAGCTTTTCGTGTATCCAATCACTCCCGCCTTGGCTGCCGAGTAATTCGTCTGTCCGAAATTCCCGTCAAGCCCCACTATTGATGAAATGTTTATGATTCTCCCTCCCTCCGGAATCATTGGCAGGACTGCCTTGGTTACGTTAAACATTCCAGTCAAGTCGACAGCTAAGACTGCATTCCAGTCCTCCGAACTCAAATTTTTTAGGGTTTTATCCCTGTTCATTCCGGCATTGTTGACAAGGATATCGACCGTTCCAAATTCGTTCTTTACCGCTTCCGCCATGCGCTCCACTTCGGAAAAACTTGAAACATCAGCCTTGAACGGCAAGGCTCTCCGGCCAAGTTCCCTAATTTTCGCGGCGGTTTCGTCAGCTCCGGCGTTGTCGGAGTTATAATTGACAACAACACTTGCGCCATTCAATGCGAGTTTTTCCGCAACCGCACGCCCAATGCCTTTAGACGCCCCGGTTACGAGAGCAACTTTCATTTCCATCAAACCACCAATTTAAATCATTTATAAACTGCCAAGGTTTGAAATTCATTCGTGCAGCACATTAACAAAAAGCCAGAAAGACAAACCTTTTCGCCGGGTTGCTGTGTGGCTATGGAAGCATGCTTGCATCCACGTCCCTTACTTCCCGTGCCGGCACCCCGAAAGCCACTTTTCTCGGAGAAATGTTTTTCGTCACAACCGCGCCCGAACCGACTATGGCGTATTCGCCAATTTCCACTCCGGGAAGCAGGCTTGCATTCGCCCCAATTGCGGCGCCACGCCTCACAATTGGCCCCCGCCTATTGTCAAGACTATGCTCGCTTCGGCCCATGCTGTTGTCATTTGTCGAAACAACTTCTACGCTAATGAACACATGATCCTCTATAAGCATGTCGCCGGTAATGTGGCAGCCGTCCATTATCTTAGTGTATTCCCCTATGGACGTATTGTAATTTATTGTCGTACTTCTGCCTATGACGACAAAACTCCCTATCCTGCATCCTTCCCGTATGGAAACCAAGTCCCCTATCAACACGTTATTATCAATTTGCGTGCCTGAGTATAAAACCGCTCCAGCACCCACAACACAACCGTTTCCAATGGTCAAACCAGGAAGGTCTTGGGCTATTGCCCGCTTAAGCCCGCCGGCACTCTGGGGCTTCCGTCCCAACACGGCGTTGTCAAATACCGTAACCTTGCTTCCCAAGCGGGTTCCTTCCCGAAGAACCACGTTGTTCCCAATAACACAATCTTCACCAACAACGCAACCGCCCATTATCGTAACGTTGTTACCCAGTTTAACGCCGCGCCCCAGGCGTGCGCTTTCTGCAATGGATTCATTATTTCCCACCCTATTCACCCTTTCCCCTTAAAACGCAAAACCCGCTTGTAAATCCCCGCCTCTCGCGTTTCCATCTTGCGTCCTTCCATCTGCGAGAATTCCCGCCCGCTTTTCCTAACCAGGCTCTCACGAAACCGTGCGTCACCCAAAATTTTCTTGAAAGCCTCGCGGAATTCGCCCGGGTCGTCATTTACCATCAACCCAACTTCGCTTGCCACTTCCGGCCGCGGGTCGATAGGCGGCCTCACGGCAACAATCGGCAACCCGGCGGCCATGGCTTCAATGGTCGGTATGCCAACGCCGCCTTGGAGCACAGCCGTAGCAAAAATGTCCGCCTTCCAATAATATTGTTGCAGTTCAGAATTCAAAACGCTCGGTATGAATTCCACCCGATTGGCAACCCCGAGCTGTTCAGCCAAGCGCTTCAGCCGCTCTTCGCTTGGCCCTTTTCCTATCAACACCATCCGCGCATCCAAACCCTGCAAGGCTCGAATCAAGACCTGCTGGTTTTTTTGTGGCGTGAGTCTTCCTACTGTTATTATTACCGGCAGGTTTCCCATCCGATTTTTCACTTTCTTGCCTGTTTTCCTTCCGGCATTCTTCTTCGAGAATTGCCTCGCGTAAACCCTATTGTAAATTAGCGTAAAATTTTTCGCGCCCATCGACTTGGCGTAGGGGCGTATGAATTTGTAAACGCCGATGACCTCATCAGAATTGTGGAGGACGAACTTCTCCAAAAACCACCTGCTCGGCGTATACCTTAGCAAATTAGGCAAATCTCCATTTTCAAAAAAATACTTCCGCATGTCCAAGTCGGGATTTATGTGCAGCGACGTGACTATGGGCAGCTCCATTTTTTTTGCCGCGTAGGCGCCGCAGTAGGAAGATAAAAAGGGGTTGTAAAGCCTCACGACGTCCGGTGAAATCTGCCAGAGCTTCTCAAGGGTCTGCTTGCGTTTTGAAATGAGGTTGAAGGGGGTAAGCCTGCCCAAGGCGTGAATTTTAACTTTAGCCCTGCCGGTGGTGACCCGGAATTTTTCCATGGGCATGGATGCTTCCTTCTCCTTATCGCAAAAGGTTATGAAGTCAATCCTGTCGAAAATATTCTCCGGATTATAATAGTCCCGCCTTAGCTCGCCTTTCGCGTACAAATCCGCAAGGCTGCCTCCGGGAAAAACGCAAAGACTAGGCATGAGGTATTTCTCCACGCGTTATCGCAAATAACCGCGGTAAATAAAGTTTACGGCTAAATTTAAAAGACCGGCGGATTTTATCCGCGAAAGTTAGCGTGCTTGCAAAAGCCGGAACACCGCCCAACCGGCTCGGCATCCCCTGAGGCTCGAGATTTTTCCAGGCCCGAACCGGCGCGGGCGAAGCCATACTTTCAGAACCATTAAATGCCCCGCGGCACATTTATCTAAAAAGCATATGAGCGGAACAACTGAGTGAGATTCGCATGAACGTTTCCATTTCCGGCCATGCTCCAAGCGGATGGGACTCTTTTCTGGCAAGCAATCCTTATGGCACTTTTTTCCAGACTGGGTTATATGCAGATTACGCCCGCAAGGAAGCGGGCTTGAAACCGTTTTTTTTGCGTGCTGAAGAAAATTCCGCCGTGAAGGGGCAATTGCTTTTGTTCAAGGGCTCCCGCTACCAGTCCGGATTGGCAAACCTCCCATTCTCAAGCTTAACGACCCGCGTGGCGCGGTCTTTGTTTCCTTCGTTCAGCTGGGCTTACGGCCCCGTTGCTGAAAGCGCATCAGCTGCCAATGCGCTTTTGGAGAAGGCTCGCGAAGTTTCAAAAGGCCGCATGGTCGGTTCGTGCCACCCCCTCCAGCCGTTCGTCCTCGACAGCTCACAGTTTGGCTTGAGGGAGAAAAAATGGGCGACTTTCCTCATCGACTTGAACGAGGCCGAAGATGTTTTGTGGAGCAAGGTTGACAAGGCCGCGCGAAAGCTAGTCACTCGAACCATGGAGCAGGTTGAGATAAAGCAAGTGGAACATGAGGAAGAATACCGCCAGTATCACTCTATCTTGACTGAAAACCGCAAGCGCTCGAAGGTTATTCCCTATAAGTATTCGACCTTGCTTTGGAAAATTTGGCGTGAAAGCGGCACTGGAGGGATTTTCATTGCAGTTGAAAAAACTTCGGGAAAGGTAATTGCCGGCCTTGGAATTTCGTGCTTCAACGGCTACGTTAACGAATGGGGTGCGGGCACTTCCAACTACGCGTTTGAAAACCACGTTTATGCGCAAGATGCCATAAAGTGGGCTATCGTAAAATGGGCGAAGGAAAAAGGATTTCGGTATTTTGATTTAACCGGTGTGAATCCCTCGCCGCAAAGCGAAAAGGAGCGGGGAATATTCCGCTTCAAGGAAAAGTGGGGCGGGAAGCTGAAAGAGTATTCAATGTTCAGCCGTTCCACTTGATTGAATCCAGTTGCTCGACGCTGTCAACTATCGCATCGGGCTTTGCCTTTGCCAAAAGTTCCCTTGAGCTTAGCCCCGTAAGAACCCCGACTGAAAGTATGTCTGAATTCCTGCCTGCAATAATCTCCGCTTCAGTATCTCCCACGATGCAAGTGGTCGACGGATTAAGGTGTTTTTGCTTGATTATCCGCAGCAAGCCTTTTTCTTTTATGGCCGCCGGGTTGCCGGCCTCGCCGGGGCTGTCGTTCGAATAAATACCTTCGAAATATTTTTTTATGCCGTGCTTTTCAAACTCGTCAACAACGCCCTGCTCGTTGCGCATTGTGAGCGCAAAAAGCCTTATGCCGCTTTTCTGCAGTTTTTCCAGCGCTTCAGTAATTCCTGGGAGAAGCTCGTCCAAGTGCAAGAGGCTGTTGTCATTCATCAGTTTTTTTCTTATGGCGTCAATTGGCCTTGCTTCGCCTTGTGCCTTGCCGGTAATGGTGCATATTATTTCAAGCCCTGACTTGCCTTCCCTGCGAAGGGCAATAATTTTGTTCCCGTCGACCTTGCGTCCAAGAACATCCTCATAGGATTTGACGTACCTGTCGGTAACGTCGAACAGCGTGCCATCCACGTCAAGAATCAGCGCCTTGATTTTTTTGCCTGCCATTCCAAAACCTTTTTTATTCCTGCATCAAGGCTTGTTCTTGGTTTGAAGCCAAATGTTTTTTTAGCCTTGCGCCAATCGAGAGTGAAGTCGTATTCCTTTGAGTCTGCCGTTGAATGGATTGTTTTCGAGCGGCTTCTTGCAATGGCAGTAATTTTTTTTGCAAGAACGCCTATTGAAATTGGTCCCGGGCCGCCGATGTTGAAAACGCCGTTTGCTTTTCTTGTCCACGCGAGCATTGCAGCATGGGCTGCATCGCCGACGAAAAGGTAATCGCGCTTTTGCTTTCCTGAACCGCTCATGCTCAATGGTTTTCCTTCAATTGCCGCTTTAGTAAATGACGGTATTGCCTTGGAAGATTCATCGCCAGGGCCGTACAGAGTGGTGAAACGCAATATTGCGACGGGTATTTTTTTTCTTGCCGCAAATTCAAGCGCGATTTTTTCCGACTGTAGTTTCGTCTTGGCATAATTGCTGCGCGGCCTGGGCCTAGATTTTTCCGAAACAGGTATTTGCGAAGGAATACCATAAACTTCGGCAGTGGATGCGAAGACCACTTGCTTCACCAGAGTTTTTTCAAGGGCTTTGAAAAGGTTTTTTGTTGCAGTGATGTTTCCTGCGCGGGCTTTGGCCGCGCGGTCTTCAGAGCTGCTTTTTGGGACGAACGATGCGAAGTGGAAAACGCATTCCACCCCATCAAAAATTTTTGGTGAAAGTTTTTTTTCCAAATCCGCTTGGGTTATTTCAATACTGGCGCTTGGGGGAAAACTTGTTTTTCTATGGCGTGTTAGGAGCCTGATTTTCACCTTGCGCTTTTCAAGGATGCTCACGAGATTTGTGCCGACAAACCCAGTTCCCCCGGTTACGAGAACTTTTTCCTTCGCAGGCCCCAATTTTTACCCCTCAAGTGCTTGAAAAGTATTTGACCGACGAGTCAGGCTGCAGTATCTTGTCCACGTCAACGTCGTTCTTGCTCGTCTGCCTAAGCTGCTCGCGAGTCAAGAACGCCGGTTTCGCGTCAACAGTTCTAATCCAAAAGAATTCGCCTTCGATTGGATTGAGCTTTTTCGGGAGGCTGGGAACGTTGCCTTCAGCCAAGTCAAGAAGCATTGAAGGCATGTTAAGGCCTGCTTTTGTGAAAAAGTGTATTGTGGTGAAAAACCTGCCGATATTGATTTCAGTCGGGCAAGGCACTCCGTCCGTATTGCATTTCAGGTCAACGCCGTAAATGCCGTGAGGTTTTTGCTTTTCAGCTGCATGGATTGCCTTTTCGCTTATTTCATCAAGCTCGGGAATGGAAACGTTGCGCGCCACGCCAGTCATTCCAGTAACGCCGGTTATTGCAGTTTGCGCCAGTCCCCAGGACAGCCTTTCGCGCCCCTGGGCGCAAACCAATTCTCCCTCGTACCAAAGGCTCTGCCATGTGAGCAGCCTTCCAGGCAGAAGTTCGCTTGCAACGAAGTTGCCCCAGCCTTTCCAGTGGTCAATCCACACTTTCGCCTGTTCGTATTCCTTGACTATGAAGCTTCCCCTTCCGCCTGCGCCTTTGACCGCGCGAATCCAGAATGGCGTTTGGATTTCGGTGAACGCTTTCTTCAAGTCGTCCTCACTGTTGATAAAAATGGTCTTTGGAAGGACGATTCCTGCCTTGCTCCAAGCCTCGTAGGACTTGAACTTGTTCTGGCATATTTCCACCGCATCGTGGGAAGGCAAGAGCGTCTTGGCCTTGATTTTATCGCGGTTTTTCGAGATGAAGTTGACTTCAGGGTCGGGCTGGGCGTGGATGAACTCCGCACCTTCAGCGTCGATTATTCCGTTGAGCTTTTCCAAATAATCCGGTTCGTTCGCCCGTGGAATGATGTAATTGACGTCCGCTTCGGAAAAAGGCAGGTTGATGAGGTTGGCGTCAGTGCCGACTACCCTTATTTTCTTTCCTGAATCGCGGATGCTGCGCGTGAAGCCTATGCTTGCAGCTCCGCCAGTTCCAGTTAATGCCATTGTTTTCATGATTCCGCCAAACCCCTTGTATATAGAATATTTCCCGTGCTTTCGCTTAAATACTTTCTCGCAGGCATCAATGGCGATTGAAACGGCAGAGGGGCTCAGATTATTTTATCGTAATCGCGAAGGGTTTGCTTTGCTATTTTAATCGAATCGTGAACACTCTTGACGTAAGAGCGGCCTTTGGCAGCAATTCTCTTTCTTTCCGCCGTGTTTTCCACCAGTTGCCTGAGGTTTTCCTCAAGGCTTTCCTTTGTGGAATTAACTATCGGGCAGTTGGGCACGTATTTCAGCAAATCTTTCCGCACGTAACAGCAAACCGCTTTTCCAAGGGCCATGGTTTCACAGGCGAAAGTGCCGTAAAACCCTGTTACGAGCTGGTCGACCACAATGTCCGCCTTTCCGTAGAAATCTTTGACTTTCGAGTGCGGGATGTTTTCAAGAAGCATCAGCTCAACCGGCTGGCCTTCAGCCTTCAGTGCCTCAATTGCCTTGAGCACGGTTTCAGTTCCTTTTATCGCGCGGTTGGTTGGTGCGTGAAGTATTTTTACGGCGTTGCCCTTCCGGTTGGAAGCTTTTCCCTTGCTGGTTTTTTTTGCATCATCCGCTTTCCAGTAATCCAGGTCAATTGGGTAAGGGAGCCAAGGCGTTCCTTTCGGCGCCCATTCAATGAGGTCAGGGCTTCCAACGTACCTCAAGTCGCAAAACCTTGAGAACGAATGCCACGGCACTCCCTTGAAGCGGATGTCGCTGCCCCAGTGCGTGTAAACAACCTTCTTGCCCATGGCCTTCAGCAAAGGCGCGTCTGCGTAGAAAGGCAGGAATGAAGCAGAGTGCATGTGGTAAACGTCGTAATCGTTGTAGCGCTTGAGTAGTTCCTTGATTCTCACTGCAGGCTGCAAAACCCTGGGAAACCTATCCACTTTCATGTTGTAGTCGTGAGGGTATTTTGCGCTGTGCTCGCGGAAAACAACCACGTCCGCCTGCACTCCCAGTTTGCGCTGTGCTCGCGCAAGGGTTACGGGCACTCCTGCAATGTTATGCAAATGCAATACTTTCATTGTTTTCAGCGTCCTCTTTTCCTGCCTGCCTTTCTTCCGGTTTTACTCAAGCCTTTCAAAACTTCGTCAATGCCTTGGCCGAGAGGGACTTTCGGCTTGAAGCCAATTTCCTTAAGTGCAAGTGAGCCGTCACCAATGTAGTTTCCGCTCTCGCGGCCGGTTTTAACGAAGTTCGGGCGCTTTTTGAGCTTGCGCCCGATTTTTTCGGCTAATTCCTTTATTGAGCCGACTTCAGGCCCGCAAACCTGGTAATTCCTGTAACCTGAAATGGAAGTTTTTTTCTTGATAAGCATTTGGGCGAACCTTACGACGTCTGAGACGTGGATTGGATTTGTTACGGGTCTTCCGCCGTTGTTCAACTGGATAGGTGTTCCTTTAGCAATTGCAGTTGCAATCCGCGAAATAAATCTGTTAGGATTCTTGCTTTCACGTCCGTAGGGGAAGTACAATCGGGCGATTACGACTGGAAAAAAACTCGAGAATTTTCCACAGTTGCGTTCGCCTTGAGCTTTACTGCGATTGTAATTATTGGCTTTGGAATCATAAGGTGTTTTTTCGTTTATGGGTTTAATCACGTTCTCTCCGCAAACGCCTGCTGTTGAAGCGTAGGCCAGCAGAGGTTTTTTGCTATGCTGCCTAAGCATTTCTGCAACGTTCTGCGTTCCTGTAGCGTTTATTTCAAACGCCAAGTTTTCATTTTCGTCACATTTTTGCACATCAGTGAGTGCCGCAAGGTGGAAGCAGACGTCAACATTTTCCACCACGGGAATTTTTTTCGTCAAGTCGAATTCGATTTCCGCCGGGGAGCGCGAGCGTTTTTTTCCCACGAGCCGGATTACCTCGTGGGTTTTTGCCAGCTCGCGGCTTAATGCGGAACCGATGAAACCGTCGGCTCCGGTGACGAGTATTCTCATCGTAAATCCTTCAATTCAATGCTCTTGTAGTAGTCGATGGTTTTCTGGATTCCCTGCTCGAAGCTCACTCTAGGCTGGAAGCCGATGAGCTTTTTCGCCAGTTCGATGCTTCCGCAGTGCCTTTCCACGTCAGCGGGCCTTGCCGGTTTTTTCTCAATGCCACCGCGGTATTTCATTTGGCTTGCAATGGTTTCAATAACCTGCTTGACCGAAGTTTCCTTTCCGGTTGCTATCTGCACAACTTTCCCTTCAACTGTCTTGCGGTCGTGCATTTCAATTGCAGCGCGGACAGTGTCTGAAACGAAGAGGAAATCGCGCGTCTGGCTTCCATCGCCTTCCATTATGGGCTTTTTGCCTTGCAGAATGCGCTTGATTGTGATCGGAATTAGCGCTGAATAGACCGTTTCGTTTTGCCTGGGGCCGTAATTGTTGAAGGGCCTTAGGATTGTCAGCTTGAGGCCGAAAGTGCGGTAGTTTGAAAGCAAGAGCAAGTCTGCGCTTGCCTTTCCTGCGGCGTAGGGCGTGGTTGGGTTGAGCGGGTGTTTTTCGTCCATGGGAATGTATTCCGCGCTTCCGTAAGCTTCAGAAGATGAAAAGTGCACGAGGGATTTGAAAAGGCCTTTTCTCAATAAACTTGTAACCACGTTTGCAATATTCACGTTAGTGCTATACGCGCCTTCGGGATGGATGAAAGAGTAGGGCAATGCTTTCGAAGCCATGTTGTAAACGACATCTATGTTTTCCCGAAGGAAAATGTTTTCCATTGCCGTGTAGTCCGAAGCATCCTCGCGGTATACCGTGAGCTTTTCACCATATGCGTCCATTGCCCATTTCAGGTTGTCGGCGTTTCCAAGGAAAAAGTTGTCCACCACGACGATTTTTTCCGCTTCCTGTTTCACGAGCTCGTCGGCCAAGTGGCTTCCAATGAATCCCGCGCCTCCTGTTATCAGTACGGTCTTGTTTTTGAACGACAAGTTTCTCACCAAAAATATTATGGCGCATTTGCTTAAAACGTTTTTTTTGTTGTTTACTGCTGGAAAAATACCGGCCGCTTAGTGCGTTTGTTTATAAGAATTATTGCATTAAGCGTTTTAATGACTTTCCTAAAAAACACTCTGTACATCCTTGCCTCGAATTTTCTCGTCATTGGCATGAGCTTTTTCCTCCGGCCGCTTACCGCAAGGTTTCTCGGCCCGGCTGAGTACGGCCTTTTCGCCTTAATCCTCAGCACTTCGACGATAATTCCTGCCCTGACGTTGTTTTCCCTGAATTCCGGGGTCTTCTACTACACTGCGAAGGAAAATCGCAAGGACAAAAAATTCGTTTCAACCGCCCTCGCGTTCGTCTTCATTGCGTCACTGGTTTTTTTCCTGCCGCTGGATTACGCTGCCGCAGCGTTCGTGCCGGCCTTGGGCCAAAGCGGTTTTCTCGCGGCCCTCGCCCTGTCGATTGCACTATCGGCTTTTACGATACTGCAGGCGGTCCAGCAGGGGCTTGAAAAATTCCGTGCTTTCAGCCTTTACTCGGTTGCCTCGGCCCTTTTCGCAGGAGCGGCGGCAGTTGCAGTCGCGTTCCATTCTGGGAACGGCATGCTCGCATCGTTTGGCCGGGCAGCAGCGGTTTTTGCCATTGCTTTCATTGGTCTGGCTTCACTCAAGTGCATCGGCAAGCCCGACCGCAGGGAGCTTGGCCGCTTGCTTCACTACTCTGCACCCTTGGCATTGGCGGGCTTTCTCGGCGCTTTCATCGTTGTCACAGACCGGTACCTGATTGCGGCATACCGTAGCGTTGCCGAAGTGGGTTATTACGACATTTCCTACTCGATGATTGCGGCTGTTCTTCCAGTCTCAACTGCCTTGCTTACGACCATGATGCCCAAGCTCATAAAGAGCGATTCCAAACTGGCTTTTTATTATTCGAAAATCAGCCAAGCTAACGCCATTCTCCTTTCGGCCGCCGGGCTTGTTTTCTTCTACTATTCAGACATAATCGTGACAATGCTTCTAGGCCCGAATTTCAGGGAGGCAGTGCTTCCGTTCAAAATCCTTTCCCTGGCGCTGCCGCTGATGACTTTGTACGGCCTTAATGTAGCCGCAGCTGCGGCCGTAGGCAGGACCAAAGTATCAGGGCTCTTGACTTCTGCCCTGACTGTCTTCAGCCTCGGGTTCAACTTCCTGCTCGTTCCAGCGTTTGGAGCGGTCGGAGCATCCTGGGCAAACTTTTTCACGTACGTGTTCACTTGCGGCGTGGGTTTTTATTACTTGAAAACACGCTATGGCGCCGGGATTTCGCAAGTCCTTCCGCAGTACGCCCTGTTTTCGCTCTTCATTCTCATTTATATGGCGTTCCTGCAGGCTAACGGTTTTATACTGAAAACCGCTGCTTTATGCGTTTTCGCCATTTCGACCTATGCCCTGAACCGCCCTATTGCCCATGAATTTTTGCAGCATGTGAAAAGTTCGCTGGTGCGAAAGTGAGCGGGCTCCATTCGGACGTAATGGCTGCCTGGCGGTTTTGGGGAAAATGCGTGTAACGGTGGTTTTTCTTGTTTAAAGGGACTCTTGGCCGGCTGATGATTGGGGACTGGGGAGACCAGCTTGACGTGCGTTTCCACCTTGCCGAGCGCCTCGCGCGCCTTAACGGCAAGCGGGTTTTGGACATAGCCTGCGGGCCCGGTCTTCTGCTGGCAGCACTTCCGGACTCGAACGAAAAATACGGCATCGACACCAACCCCGCGGTATTGAAAAAAGCGCGGCAGCTGAACCCGCGCGCAAGCCTAAAGCGCGCGAGCATGTTCCGCTTGCCGTTCGAAAGCGGTTTTTTCGACGTCATCGTGATGGCGAACGTCATGCCTAACGTTGATTTCGACTGCACCGGCAACGCAAGGACTAACCAGTTGAAGGCAATAGGCGAGGCGGTGAGGGTGCTGAAGCCGGGCGGAATCCTTTTCGTCACTGCGCCGACCGCGGTGTGGTTCGGGCTATTCCGCGCAAAGGGCAAAAAGCGGCTGGAGTACGCCGATCTCGACCAACTGCTCAAACCCAGTTTCACTTATGAGATAAAAGGCTGGAATCCCCTTCCCCCGTTTCCTTATTTCCTGCCCGCCCGGTTTTTGAAGCGCATTCCCGGCTGGTTCGTTTTTCTAGAGTGGCTGTGCGAAAAAGGATTTTTCAACAAGTGGGGCAAGTTTTTTTATACTGAAGCGGTGAAAACAGTAAAACACAAATGCAAGGGATGAATTTGGCAAAAATCGCGCTAATAGACCCGTCGCAATACACGACTAATTACGGCGTGCGGTGCGTTTCTTCTTACCTATGGGAAAAGGGCTTTGAGGCCAAGCTCATTTATCTCAATCCAGACCTCGGGCACGACAAAAGCGGCCACTATTCCCAGGCGGTGCGCGAAGACCTGGCGGAAATCATCAAGGACTGCGACGTCATCGGTTTTACTATTTTCACCAACTTTTATTTCAACGCCGTTGAGCTGACCGAGTTCGTGAGACAGTGCTTTCCGGACAAGCTCATAGTCTGGGGCGGCATCCACCCGTCAGTCAGCCCGGAAACGTCAATAGCCCACGCGGACATCGTTTGCCTGGGTGAAGGCGAGGAAACCGCGCTTGAAATAATGAACATGGTTTCCAAGAACGAGTTCAGGACCGACATTCTCGGCACTTGGGTGAAAACAAAGGACGGGGTAATAAAAAACGAGACTCGCACTCTGGAAGAAAACCTCGACAGGTACCCGCCGCAGGATTACGAACCGTCCCACCAGTACATAATCAAGGGCGGGCGCGTGGTGCAAGTGGACGAAGAATTGCTGAAGGAAATGCTCCACCTAAGCCCGCACTCCAAGAAATATTTCAACCTGCCCACGTCGGACAATTACCAGTATTTGACTTTGAGCTCACGCGGCTGCCCGTACTTGTGCGCATTCTGCGCCAACAACGCCTACCGCAAGCTCTATACTGGCAAAGGCCGTTGGCTGAGGAGCAGGAGCATAAAGCACGTCATCGACGAAATCCAGGGCTTCGAGAAAAAGCACGATTACGTGAATTTCATCAGCTTTTTCGACGACGAATTCCTTGCAAGGCCTGAGCAGTTCATAACCGACTTTTTCGACGAATACGACAAGCGCGTGGGCCTGCCGTTCAAGTGCAACGTCAGCGTGTTCAACGTCAGCATGGTGAAAATGAAGCGCCTGCACCAGTCGGGGCTGAAAAATTTGGAAATTGGGTTGCAGTCGGGCAGCGAACGGGTGCATAAGGAAGTTTACCTGCGGCCGTTCCACCCGGACAAGTTCCTTGAAACCGCCAAAATCCTCGCTTCTTTCCCGGACGTGACGAAATACTACGACGTGATTCTCGACGACCCGTACGAAAACGACGAGGACCTCTCGAAAACCATCGTGTTCCTGTCGAAAATGCCCAAGCCCTTCAAGCTCAGCACTTTCTCCCTGACGTTTTATCCTGGAACCGCGCTTTACAACCGGGCGGTTGCGGACGGCCTGGTGGATTCCGCGGACCTCAGGAGCGTTATTGAAAAGAAAGACAACAAGCTCTATCTTGAAAACACCTACCCGAAAATGCTTGTGCTCGCCGCCTCGAAAACAAGCCCCAAGCTGAGCTTTTTGTACTCCATTGCGGCCCAGCCGGCGTTAATCAAGGCTTTTTCCGGCCCTCTTCCCGACAAGTTTTTCAAGAAAGTTATTGAGTTAGCCATCAAGGTCAGGCGAACTTAAGGCGCGCCTTTTTTGTGCAAACGGCGCCCTGCTTGCCGTTTACCCCTGCTTTGAAGCTTCGGCTTTTAACCTTGGCAAAAGCCTTTAAGTTTTCGCGTCTCTTTTTATCCATGGGAAAAATCAAGATAGAGTTCGAGCGCGACAAGTGCACCGGCTGCGAAGCATGCACGCTCGTGTGCCCTTCAAACTGGGAAATGAAGCCGGACGGCAAGTCCATGCCCAAAAAGCTGGAGCTCGACGATACTGGCGAGAACCAGGATGCAGAAGCGGGCTGCCCGGCAAACTGCATCCGCGTAACCAAATTGTGACTTCCTCTTGCGCTTATAGAAATGCTTTAAAACCAATGTAAATAAAACTTTACATGGCTAATTTGCTTAAACTCCTTGTTTTGGGGTCGAAAGAATATCCAGTGGGCTCGAGCGGAGGCTTTGATTCCCTTGCATCGGGAGGGTACGAGCGTTACACGCAGGAGCTTTCTTCTGCCTTGGCTGCGAACGGCGTTTTGCCTGTTATAGCCACTCGCATGTTCCCCCACCAGAAAGAATTCGAGGAAAAAAACGGCATTCAAGTGCATAGAGTTTCATGGGTTCAAGGTTTTTTCCTGCGCAACCCCTCTTTCAATTTAAGCGCGTTTTTCAAAGGCCTGCAGTTGGACTACGATATTGTTTTCGCAAGCGGGGTTTTCGCAACGCTTTCCGGACTGGCCTTGAGGCTTTTCAAAGGCAAGCCCGTCATATCCCGCCCCGCAGGAATCGCCTGGGTGCAGCCGCAATACCCGTTTTTCGTGAAAATCATTTTGCGAGCGCTCGAATCTTTTGCCTATTCGCATGCGGATGCCGTAGTGTTTTTGAGCGATGCGGAAGTGCAGTCGTTCAAGAAGAAAATGGGTTTCTTGCCTGAAAATTTCCGAGTGATTCCGACCGGAGTTGACCTTTCGCGCTTTAAGGCAAAAACTTCCCGGGCAAGGAAAAAGAAAAAAACCGTTTTGTTCCTCGGGCGGCTTCTCGAGGTCAAGGGCGCAAGGTTTTTGGTTCAAGCTGCGCCTGCGATAAACGCCAAAATAATAATTGCAGGCAAGGGTCCTGAAAAGCTGAAGCTTGAGCAAATGGCTGTTGAAAAAAATTTGGGTAATGTTGTTTTCTTGGGCCAGGTTGAACGGCCTGAAAAGCTTCTTGCGGAATGCGACGTTTTTGTCCTGCCTTCGTTGAGCGAAGGCCTTCCAATTGCAATGCTTGAAGCCATGGCCTCGCGAAAGCCTTGCGTTGTAACTGACATTGGCTTGCCAGTTGAAAACGGCAAGAATGCGTTGGTTGTAAAGCCCGGCAATCCCGAGGCGTTGGCGAATGCAATCAACCGGCTTCTGGTCAACCCTGCGCTTGCCGCGCGCATTGCCAAAAACGGCTTCAGGCATGTGAAAACGAATTTCGATTGGGATAAATCCATTCTCCGAATAATCGTTTTGGCTAAAGAGCTTCTTCGAGGAAGGGGTTGATTTTGATTTATGTGCGGCATTTGCGGGTTTGCTGGTTTCGAGGACAAGGCGCTTGCGGCGAAAATGGCGCAAACCATAGCGCATCGCGGGCCTGACGGCCACGGCGTTTATTCAGCGAAGGGAGTTACGCTTGCGCACAACCGCCTTGCGATTATTGACTTGAGCGCCCGCGGCAAGCAGCCAATGTCGAACGATGAAGGCACTACGTGGGTTTCGTTCAACGGCGAGATTTACAATTTCCGCGAGCTGCGCTCCTACCTCGAACGCCGCGGCCATCGCTTCAAGAGCGATTCGGACACCGAGGTTTTGGTGCGCGGCTATGACACGTGGGGCGAGCGCTTTGCAGAACGCCTGCGGGGCGATTTTGCCTTTGCACTCTGGGATTCCAATGCGAAAAAACTTTTGCTCGCAAGGGATTTTCCCGGCGTTGATCCCCTGTACTATTACTTCGATTCAAAGCGCAAGCGGCTTTATTTCGCCTCGGAAATCAAGGCGCTTTTCGCTGCTGGCGTTCCGCGCCGCGTTAATTGCGAGGCAGTTAACGATTTCCTTTCCCTCCAGCGTTCCATAGGTCCCCAAACGCTTTTTGACGGCGTTTTCAAGGTTCAGCCCGGCGAAATGGTCTCTTTTGAAAACGGAATTCTGCGCAGGAAAAAGTTTGCCTCCCTGCCGCAGCCGGAAGTCAAGCGGGACGTTGGAATGCACTGGTGGGTTTTGGAGGCGAAAAAGCGTTTCATGCACAGCGTCGAGCGGAGGCTGTTGAGTGATGTGCCGCTCGGAGTTTTCCTCAGCGGCGGCTTGGATTCAAGCCTGACTGCAGCTGCAATGAGCTCCCTGCGGGATAATGTCAAGACTTTTTCAGTGAACTTCGGCGGAAATTCCGAGGACGAAAAATACTCGCGGCTTGTTGCCGAAGAGTTGGGCACCGAGCATACGGAGCTTCACGTGAATTCCGCAAACTGTTCAATTTTTCCGCAAGTGGCTTGGCATTTGGACGAGCCGGCTGTGGATATTGCAGCGCTCCCAACCTACCTTATGGCGCGCGAGGCGAAAAAGCATGTGAGCGTGATCCTTACTGGCGATGGCGGGGACGAGGTTTTCGGCGGCTACGGGCGCTACTCGCGCCTCGGTTCCATAAGCAAGTGGAGCTGGGCGGCCAGGCATTTGAAACACCTGCCCTTGGGTTTGAATAGTTTTGGTGATGCTGCCCGGGCAAAGGAACTGCTGGCAGAATCCCATGACCGTGCTAAGCTGATGCTTTCCTATTCCTCCGCATTGTCCGAAGGAGAGAAAAAATCGTATTCGAAAAAAACCTTGAAGGATTCCAACCGCACGCTTGAGAAAATGCGGCTGTTCTTTCCGCCTGTTTCCCGCGATAGGCGGGATTTTGCAAGGCAGATGATGGATTTCGACTTGCTTACGCTGTTGCCCGACGATTACCTGATGAAAGTCAACAAGGCTTCGTTGGCTTGGGCGCTGGAGCCGCGCGTTCCTTTCCTCGACCGCGATTTCATCGCTTTCACGCAATCAATTCCCTCTTCATTGAAAGTGCGCGGCAGGCACACGAAAATTCTTTTGCGCAAGGTTGTTGCCTCAACGCGCCTGCCGAAGGCGCTGGTCAAGCGCAGGAAGCAGGGCTTCAACGTGCCGACGCGCGAGTGGCTTCGTGGCGAGCTGAAGGACATTGCGGCGCAGATGCTTTCAGACTCTCAAGTGGAAAAGCGCGGGCTTGTGGATAAGAAGTTTGCGCGAATGGTTTTGGAAAACGCTCCGCGCACCGAAACCCTCTGGGGCAAGAGGTTTTGGACCTTGTTTTCACTTGAGGCGTGGCACCGGATTTTCATCGACCCGCAGCGCGTTTCAAAGCCCCGCGGTTTTAAGGATTTGGGCGTTTGAATTGAAATCTCGTGCCGCAAACACCGGAATGAAAAGAGTTTTTAATGTATAAACCCTGAATTTGTTTTCTCGCTTTCCTAAGGCGGTTTTTCAAAGTTATGGCGGAAAAGCAAGTAATGGGACTTTCGTGCTTTTCCGCTAGTCGCAAAAAATTCGGTAAAGTTCCAAAAATTAATTTTTTGCTATAAAGGTGGGTAAATTTGGTTGATGTCCTGGCATTCGTCCTTACTGTAGTCATTTCCTTCATTCCCGGAATGCTGCTTTCCATCGCGCTGTTCAAGCACACGGTTTTCAACCGCTGGGACAAGCTGTTTTTCGGCCTGGTCCTTTCGCTCACCGCCCTTCCGCTGTTGTATTTCCTCGAGTTTCTAGTGCTTGGCATGAAGCTCAATTTCATGCTCGTGGTGGCTGACGCCCTATTGGTTTCGTTTTTTTCCCTTGCGGCATTGTATTACCAAAAACACGATTTTTCGTACCACCGCGTCCTGCGGAAAGTCCGTTCAATGAAAGAAAGGGGAGTGAAGGATGTCGCCCTGCAGCATGCCGTTTACGCGATTCTACTGCTGGTGATGGCATCGGCTTTTTACATCCGCTTTGCTCCGGGTTTCGCCCCGAATTTTTTCGAGTTCGATCCGTATTATTACATGAAAGTCACGGAAAACCTGGTGCGTGACGGTTTTGTGGAGACTTTCTCCCCTGATGTTTATTATCCAGAGCAGCTTTTCAACCGCGTTCCTCCATTGTCCCACTACTTGACCGCCTCGTGGTACGTTTCCTATTCCGCCCTTTCAGGGCTGCCTTCGTATTCCAAAGACTTTTTGATTAAAACTTCGCAATTCTATCCGCCTCTAGTTGGCGCGCTGATGGCGTTTTTGGCCTTTATTTTGCTGAGGGAAGAGTATAACGAATACGTGGGAATCGTCGTGGCGTCGATTTTCGCGCTCATGCCCCAGTTGGTAAAGAAATTCGCTTCCGGGGTTACGGAACAGCAGCCCTACGGGCTTTTTGCAGTCATGCTTGTTTTTTCACTGTACATTATCGCCATAAACAAAAAAAGCATCAGGCTTTCGCTTCTTGCCGGTTTTGCAGCGCTTGTCGTCATCCTTTCGAGCCAGCAGTACATTTGGCCTTACATGGTTTTAACAGTCTACATCGGCCTGCAGTCGATTTTGGATTATCTTTCTGGCACTCTTGACAAGCATACTGTGAGGACGAACGCGATCGTCGTTGCTTTCGCAATTCTTGGCAGTTTCCTGCTCTCCATCTATGCTCAGGGAAGCGGCCGCTTCGAGTTTTTCAACACTAACCTGCTTATTTTCTTTGCCTCGCTTTTGTTTTCAGGCGCATTGTTTGCGGCGATAAAGCTGTTTCCTGCAACCACGTTCCGCGATAGGGCAAAATATTTCTCCGGGATTTTAGCAATCGCCTTGATAGCCGCAGTTCTAAGCCCCGTTGGCGGTATTTTCGTGGGCATAGTGCAAAACCAGTTGAGCATTGCTTTCCAGGGCAACGCCTTGAGCAAGACCATCCAGGAAAACGCGGCTACAAATCCGGCCCTCTTCGAACCGTCTTTCGGAATACTGAAACCGCAACTGCTGCTTTTCCTTGCCGCTTCCCTGGCATCGCTTGTTGCAGTGCTCACATTGCTTACGGCCAAGCACCGGAATTACGCTATAATCTCCGCTTTCGTTTCAGTGGTGCTGTTGTTTTTGAACAACCAGCTTGATTCAGTCCTCAAGTTTGCCGCCAATGCAATAGGCTCTCAGGAATTGCTGGGTGCCATAAACTTTTTTGCCAGCAGCGACATTTTCATCTACCTTCTCGTCGGCCTTGCTTCCACTTCTATCTACTACCTGTTTTCCGAAAAGAAAAACCACACTGCGCTTTTGTTCATGCTCATATTCTTCCCCGTTGCTTTCATCGGCCTGAACAAGGTGAAATACCTGATCCAGCTCGGCATTGCCGTGGGCTTGGCTTTCGGCTATGTTTTGGGCGAATCGGTGCGCGCCTTCGACCTTCTCGGCAGCATATTCAAAATCCAGAATTTCGAGCGCATTTCGAAATACTTCCTTGTGTTCGTCCTCCTTGTAGGCGTAGGCATTGCAGTAACCGAAGCCCAGACCGTTGAAAATTCAATGGCGGAGTTGAAGCAAACGCGCATTCCTTCGGATTGGGTTGTTGCTTCCGAGCTCACCCCATCGTTTTCCGGCACTCCCATAAGCGCCATGGGCTGGCTTTACCATAATACCAACCGTTTCAACCCGCTCACCGTCCAAAAATGCATAGGGCAGTTCGGCTGGGAGTGCCGCGTTCTCAGCTGGTGGGATTACGGCCACTGGACCACTTTCTACGGCGAGACGAATTCAGTTCTTGATCCCAACAATTACTTCCCGGCTTTCGACCAGGAAACCGCCCGGGCTTTTGTCAACGGCAACCCTTCAGACCTGCTTTACGTGATTAACGCTCATCATGCAACGCACATTCTCGTCGACTCTGACCTCATAGGCAAATGGGGTGCGCTTGTTTTCCTCAGCGGCACTTGCTCCAAAGCCCAATCCCCAATCTGCCCTGAAACGCCGGAAATAGATTGGAAAACCCAAGCTCCATCATCCAGCAAGTATGAAGCCGAGCATTACTACGAATACTTGACTGTAATGAAAGACCCGTGCCCCACTAGCGCTACGGCGGTTCCCTTGCCTGCCCTGCAAAGCAGCTTCGGTTCAGTCTACTGTGCCGACGACAACTACCTGTATTTGCTCACGCGCAACGGGCTCGACCCGACTTACAAGCGCAAGTTCACCTTGACTGGTTCTCCCAACACCATACCCCAACCGCAGGATGACGTGAGCTACCTGGTTCCCATTTCCCAAGGAACGCTTCTCAACCTCAATCCGGATTTGAGTTATGTAGGTATTGAAAACAAGGTGTTCTACTCGGCGTTCACCCGCTTCTTTTTCTTCGAGCAAGTGCCAGGATTCAAGCTTTCATTCCGTTCGCCCAATAGCGCAGTGCGCATTTTCGAGCACGACGGCAGTGCAGCCCTGCCCCCATCGCCAGCACCCACTCCGGCACCTTCAATGCCCGTTTCAAATTCAACGGTAACCCCGCAAAATTATCCGCCTGATTCGGGCACGCAGGTGAATGCAACCAACGCTTCCGCTGGAAACAGTTCTTCCAATTCCAGCGGATAATCAAAAATAAGGCCTCTATACGTGTGGAGTTCGTGGGAATGGTTTTGCTTTCGCTTTTCCAAATTGCCGCATTTTTTGCCGCTGCCTTTGCAGTAACCATCTTTTTCACGCCCATTTTGATTGACAGCGCGCGGCGCAAGAAAATCTTCGGCCGTGACGTGAACAAGCCCTCGCGGCCCGAAGTTGCCAACTGGGGCGGCTTCTGCATTTTTGCCGGCATTGCAAGCGGAATTCTCCTTGCTATCCTCTACGTCGTTTTCATAAACCCGGATTTGGGCAACGCCATCCTGCTTCTTGCTTCGCTCGCATCCATAACCCTCCTGGCGTTGATCGGCATTTTTGACGACGTTTTCAAGCTATCGTGGAAAACTAAGGCGCTTATGCCCATAATCGGAGCCTTTCCCCTTGTTGCCATAACCGCCGGAAACACCACCGCAAGCATACCGTTTTTAGGCGAAGTAAATTTCGGCCTGCTCTATACTTTCGTCCTGGTGCCTCTCGGCATTACGGGCGCGGCCAATGCCGTGAACATGGCTGCAGGCTACAACGGAATTGAAGCCGGAACAATAGCGGTGATTTCCACCTTCCTTCTTTTGATAGCCTTCCAATCCGGCTCTTTTCCCGCTGTGGTGATTCTTGCAGTCACGCTTGCGGCCTGCCTTGCGTTCTTGAAGTACAACTGGTTCCCCTCTAAGGTTTTTCCGGGTGACATTGGCACGCTCACGCTCGGTGCTGCTGTTGCAAGCGCTGTAATACTGGGCAACATGGAAAAGTTCGGCGTGATCCTCTTTATTCCCGCTTTCTACGAGCTTGCGGCAACATTGTATTACGTGCGGAAGGGGGTTGTGAGGCGGAACGCCTGCCACAATCCAGTGATTGCAAAAGACGGGAAGCTCTCTCCCCCGAAAGGCGCCGAGAACTACACGCTGTTCTACAAAATCCTCTCGCGGAAGCCCATGCGCGAAGAAGACCTGGTCAAAACCGTGCTTGCACTCTATGCCTTCTTCGGGCTTGTTGCCCTGGCAATTTTCTATTCTGGAGCATGAAGCGCAAATTAAATATTTTTGCCTCCTTATACTTTTATCATGAATAAACCAAGGCCGCCCACTTCAGACGAGATTTCGTCAAAAACTGCTGTGCGCATTCCATTCGAGCACTTGCATCCGGTTTTGAAAGAACTCATTGGCCCAAAACTAAAACTCCATGGTTCGGATTATCCAGGCAGGCGCGATTCAATCCGCAGAGCACGCACCCTAAGGACAGTGGTTGACGTGCAAGGCATACTCTTTTTAAAAGCAATTCTAGACGGCCATCCCACTCCCGACCTTCTTGCAGTTACCGGCCTCACTGGCGTAGCAAGAACCGGAATTGCTAAGATAATCCAACAAAAACACCGGGTTTTGAAAGATGCAATTAAAGAACACGGGATTTTCGACCCGGAGTTTGAAGGCAATTATTCCCCCGAGTGGCAGTATATGCCCTTCGTCACCCTGACCTATCCGGTGGTGAGGGTCGAGCGGAACGGAGATTTGACTTTCAAGAAACTCACTAGCCGCGAACTGCTGCAATACCATTCCCAAAAAAGTCCGGTTGGCGTTCTGGGCTTGAACCCCTGGAGATGGAGGATTTACCTGCGCCACCCAAACGGTGAACTTGACGATTAGTGGGTAAGCTTGAAACTCCAAGCCGTGCCTTGGGAAAAACCTTATTTTACTTTATGCCCTTAGAATTGCCGTGAACCTTAAATTCGCAAGCATCATTGACCTGAACGAGGCCGCGTGGCCGGGCAAGACTTCCAGCATCGTCTACCTTTCAGGCTGCCCGCTGCAATGCTATTGGTGCAACGTGCCTTTCCTCGTAAACCCGAAGGAAGGGGAATTCGATTCAAAGCCCACGTCTTTTTTCGTGGAGCACTTCAACAAACTCCAGGCAAACACAGATGCCGTTGTTTTCATGGGCGGCGAGCCTTTCATGCAGAGCAACGCCCTGCTTGAGCTTTGCAAAGGGCTCAAGCACATGGGCTTCAAGACGCGCGTTGAAACCTCCGGCTATTACGCGAACGAATTGCGCGACCTTCTTCCCTACTTGGATTACGTTTCAATGGACGTTAAAGTCCCCCTTGAGGAGGAGGGCTGCGCGAAAACCACGGCGTTCAAGGGAGACGCGAAAATCCTCTTGAGCAAATTGCTTTCAAGCATGGCTTTCCTCGAGTCTGCGAAAGGCAAGGGCACTTTCATTGAAATGCGTACCACCGTGATTCCGGGCTTGAACGACAGCATTGAGGCAATACAAAAAATCTGCGAGGACTGCCGCACTGCCGACCTCTACGCGCTGCAGCAATTCTCTCCCGGCGGCAAAGGCTCTTTTGTCGACTGGGAATATGAAAACGCGGCATTTCCCTCCAAGGAAAAAATGTACGAGCTTGCCTACGCGGCGAAGAAAACCTTCCAGACCGTGCTCATACGCTATATCGACGGCACCGAAGAAATGGTTTGATTGATTCTCATGCCAACGCTTTCGAATGTTAAGCTCGTTGTTTTCGACTGGAACGCTACGCTTTTCGCCGACACGGCAGCCACTTTCGAGTCCAGCAGCCGCGTTGTCAAGGCCTACGGCGGAAAGGGCATTACGCTCAAGCAATTCCGCACGTCTTTCGGCGTTCCAGTAATGGATTTCTATATAGCAAACGGCTGCAGCAAGGCGTTGCTGCGCAAAAACCCTGAAACCGCTTCGGCAATGTTCCACGATTATTATGAAAAACGCGCTGCCAAATGCCGCACGCGCGCCGGCGCGAAAAAACTCCTGCAATGGCTGGAGAAACATTCCGTGAAAAGCATAATTCTCAGCGACCACACTGTTGAAGGCATTGCTTCGCATTTAAGGCGGCTTGGCCTTGAAAAGTTTTTTGACGCCGTTGTCGCCAATTCTTCGCGCCATTCCTCGCTCAACGGCCTCCATAAGTCGGATTCACTCAAGCATTATTTGAAAACCCATGGTTATAGTTCGAAAGAGGTTGTTGTTGTGGGCGATGGGCCGCAGGAAATGGAGTTCGGCAGGAAAATGGGTTTGACGACAATCACCATAACCCACGGTTATTATTCGGCTGAAAGGCTTAAGGCTGAAAAACCGGATTTTATTGTCAGCAACCTGGCTGAAATAATCCCCTTGGTGCGTGGAAATGGAATTCGCTGAAGCAAAAGCAATAATCGGGCGCGCTCTTGCCGCAGGCAATCTCGTTGTCTGCATAGGCAGCTGCTCAATACTCTATCACGGCCGCGCCGCTTCCAAGCTTAGCGAGGGCGACAGGCTTTTGGTGATAAAGCACGACGGCACTTTCCTAATCCACCAGAGCACAGGCATGAAGGCGATAAACTACCAGGGCCCGGGCTCAAGCACGAGCGTGGTCGAGGAGAACGGGGAGCTTATGGTCAAATCCCAGCGCACCAAGCCGCTGAATGAGATTATT
>DUGE01000074.1 GCA_013331595.1 Microcaldota archaeon
GATTTCGTTTTCTGAAAAATTTCCGGCCATGACGGCGCCGGCGGATTCTCCCGCTGCCGCAAATCCTGTCCTTTCTAAAAGGAAAGTATTCAGCATGCTGCCTAGAAACGCCCGTGCTAGAACCCGCCTGTATTCGGGGTCGTTGAGTTCCTGTTGCCTTTTTCTGTTCATTAATTGCGCTATGGTGTCATGGCGCTCGAATTCCGGCGGGCTGTCATTGGCTTCGTCAACTTCGATTCCGGGCAGTTTTCTCAAAGCTTCAGTCAATGGCGTGTGCTCGCCGCCAATCCTAACGTATATCCTGATTTCTTTTTCTCCGTGAAGTTCAGGGTGTTTTGATAGTTCCCGCCTGAATCCTCGCATGTTTTTTATTATGTCTTCTTCCCTCATCTCGTGATTTTTAATCGAAAGTACGGCGTGCTCGTGCATTTGCCTCAGTGCATTTTCAAAATCTCCAAGGTAAAATGAAATGCCTTTTTCCACCACTCTTTCCGGGCCCGCTTGGAATTCTCGCATGTACTGTTCAAGCCTTTCTGGCGTTGTTGCCTGGAGGTTGCATACTTTTGCGCCAGGCGTATCAACAATGGCCTCAAGCTCTTTTCTGATGTACGCGCTAGTTTTGTCTCCCCAACTGCTGGTGTCGTGAAGGAATTTTTCCCTTTGTTTTAGGTCGGCTCTGGCAATTGGTATTAGCCCGTTAAGTCTTTCAACTTCTTCAGGCGATTCGCTCCAAAGCCATTCAGGCGAGTAAAAATGCGGTTTGAATCCTGACACGGCTTTTTTTATGTGCCTTGCGTCGTCGCGGTTATTACCGTGCGAGCCGTAGTGGATGAGCACCCTGATTTTCGGCTGTTGGATTTCTGCCATTTCAAAACCACCTAATAACTATAAACTTTTTTGTTTTCGCCCGAGCCAGAACGGCTTGGAAAAATCAATTTTTCCATAGTGCCTTCGCACTATCCTCATTGCTTCCTGCGGCCCTGTTAGCGGTTGAATGCCCTTCTCCCTGAACTTCTTTTCCACAATTTCCCTCAATACTTTCCTGCTTTCCTCTTCTGTCCCTGCCTCTGCTTTTCCTACCTCTTCACATAGCCCGCGAACGTCTTCTTCGGAAAAATTTCCCGTGATGGCGTCTATTGCCAGCAACCTTAGGTTCGTGTTTTCCATTGTCGGGGAAACTTCGCCAATCACGTCACCAATCATATCCCTAGCCAAGAGAAGCCGATATTTCGGGTTCAAAATATCCTGCCTCTTTTTTCGGTGCAGTGCCCTTATTGTTGCACCCTTCGCTGGAATGACCGGGCTGTAATCGTAGGCCCTTTCAACTTGCACGGTTCCCCGCCTTTTCAATTCCGCGTATGTGGCGCGGTGCAGTTGGCCGAGTTTTACGTAAACCCTTATTTCTCCTTCCTTGGCGAGTTCCGGCCGGCGTTTTATCGCTTCCCTAGCGATCTTTTCACAATTTCTCACGATTTGACTTTCCCTAAGCGCGCTTCTTCTTGAAATGGCCTTCTCTTCATGATGATAATTTTTTAATGCCCTCTCAAAATTCCCGTTAAAAAATGCCGTTTGCCACCTGTTGGCGTAAAAACTGGCTGTTTTTTTGTGGATTCGGCTGGCGAGTTTTTTCAGCCAGCCCATTTTCTCCATGGTGGTCATCCACAATCCTGGAACATTTACTATTCCTTCCATTTCTTTTTCATGAAAAGTGTCATCTCCTTCTCTCATCTGTGACAAGAGTTCTCTTTTTGCTCTGGCGTATTTTCGGGCAAGCTCTATTGACTCATTGTGTTCTGCCTCGCCGTTGTCCATCGCGCCTTCGCCGGCGTAAATGTGCGGCTTAAATTCCTTCAATAGTTTCTCAATGTGCTTCGCATCTTCAGCGGTTCCATGCGCGCCATAGTGGAATAGAATCCTGATTTTGGGTAATGGCTTGCCTGGCATTTTTCAAACACTCAATTTAATCTTTTGCTGCACCTTATTTTAATCATATGATTGAACTGCAGGAGGTTGAAAGCAATTATGGTAAACGGCCTGGAGAGCGGACGCTTGAGGAGAAAATCCGCAAGGGCATTTTCATCCTCGACAAGCCCTGCGGGCCGACGAGCCACGAGGCTGCTGCATTTGTAAAGAAAATCCTCGGCTTGAAAAAGGCGGGCCACAGCGGCACGCTCGACTACAACGTTTCCGGCGTTTTGCCGGTAATGCTCGGCGAGGCTACTAAAGTCGCAACTTTCCTGCTCGGCTCGCGAAAGAAGTACGTTTGCATAATGCGCATGGGCGAAAAGAGAAGCGCGGCGCAAGTGGAAGGCGCGTTCGCCCATTTTCGCGGGAAGATTTTCCAAAAGCCGCCGCTGGAAAGCGCGGTCGTAAAGAAATTGCGGGTAAGGGAAGTTTTCAGCCTCAAGCTGCTTGAAATGGACGGCAAGGATGCTTTGTTCGAGTGTGAAGTGGAAGGCGGTTTTTACGTGCGCAAGCTCTGCACTGACGTTGGCGAGGTTTTAGGCTGCGGCGCGCAAATGTTCGAATTGCGCAGGACAATCGCCGCAGGATTCGGTGAGAACCAGTCGCACACGCTGCAGGATTTGAGTGATGCCTATTGGCTTTGGAAGGAAAAAGGCGAGGGGAAAGAATTGGACGGGATGGTTTTGACTCCAGAAAAGGCTTTGGAAAAGAAAATGAAGAAAGTCGTGGTTGACGACGGCGCCATAAAACCCATAACCACCGGCGCGAACCTTGCCATTCCCGGCATTGTCGCGCTCGACGAAGGCATTGAAAAGAAGGAAATAGTGCAGGTTTTGAGTGGAAAGGGTGAAATAGTTTGCTTCGCGCGCGCTTTGCTGAGCTCGAAGGAAATAGTCCGGCGGGAAAAAGACGGCAACGGCGGACTTGCCTTCGACGTCGAGAGGGTGATTTTTTGAGGCGCTTGAGAGGTCAAATGGTTGAACTGATGATTTTAAGCCCGCACCAAAGGGTTGCGGTGCATATTGAAGATTTGTTTAAGGCTTTGCTTACTCCACAAGGTGAAGAGGGCAGGCTTATGTTGCAGGAAGCGCGAGAATCGTGTCAACGGTTGAGAGCTTCGCTTGAAAATGAAGACCTTCCACGAACCTTGCCGCACCTTTTTACCAGTAATTTGAACTTATCCCGTCTTGCCTTCAGGCGTGCCAGAAATGGAAGGCTGGTCCTGACCATTTCCAACAACCTGCGTGGAAGCGGAAACCTTGAACATTATTCCGTCCATGAAGCTGCCTTAAATGCCGTTGGAGATTTTCTTCGTTCGAAAGACATTCGCTTTAAGTCGGATGTTTTGATTCCCGCTCCAAGGGCCTAGGA
>DUGE01000027.1 GCA_013331595.1 Microcaldota archaeon
CAATCGCGTTTGCCTTGATTTGGGAGGGGGCGATTTTTTTGAAAGCGTCGTGGGCGACCAGGAAAACCGCGCAATCGGCGTTCAAAGCCTCGTCCAATCCAGCGCTTTCGCCGTGAACTTTCTGCATGTTCACTTCGTTCACGTAAGGGTCGGATATGACGACGCTCGCCCCTTTCTTCACTAGCTCCGGAACTATTACTCTCGAAGGAGCTTGCCTCACGTCGTCGACGTTCTCCTTGTACGCCACGCCCAAAATCGCGATTCTGCTTCCCTTCAACTTCTTTCCGCAGTCTTCCAACGCTTTTTCTATCAATTCCACCGTATGGAAAGGCATGAAGTCGTTGAGCTTTCTTGCCGTCATGATCAAGTGCGGGTAAAAACCGTTCGTCTGCGAAGCTTTCAAAATATAGTAAGGGTTGTTGGGCAAACAATGTCCGCCCACTCCGGAGGAAGGCTTTGTTTTATAGAAATTCCATTTCGTCGAGCAAGCGTCCAAAACCTCTTTCACGTCAACGCCGATTTTCTCGCAAACCAGCGCGATTTCGTTTATGTAAGCTATATTCACGTCCCGCTGCGTGTTTTCCACGAGTTTGGACAATTCCGCAGCGTCGGCATTGGACAACAACACGATTTTCGCGTCCACCACGCTTTCGTACAACGCCTTTGCGACAAGCCCGCTTTCCATATCAACTCCGCCCACGACTCTGGGGGTTACCATGACGTTATGCTCGTTGTCCCCCGGATTCAACCGTTCCGGGCAGTGGGCGAGGAAAAAGTCTTTCCCGCATTCCAACCCGCTTTCCTTTTCCAGCAAAGGCTTTACGATAGTCCTGCAGACGCTTGGATAAACCGTACTTTCTATTACTACGAGAGCCCCCTTGCGCATTCCCTTGCCGACGCTTGCGCAAGAATTTTTGATGTAACTCAAGTCCGGCTCGTTGTTTTCAGCCGGAGTGGGTACTGAAATGATGATAACGTCGCTGTCCGAAGCGGCAAGGGAAACGTCTCGCACCGCCTTCAAACGCCCAGTTTCGAAAACGCGCGGGACGCTCTTGTTCAAAACAGGGTCGTTAATGTGGCTCTCGCCCTTGTTAGTAAGAGCAACTATGCGTTCGTTCACGTCCGCTGCAATGACCTTGAAGCCTGCGTCCGCAAAGAGGAGGGCATTAGGCAGGCCGACGTAGCCCACACCAACTATGCACACCACAGCAGTTTTACCTTCGATTTTCTTGCGTATGCTTTCACTTGAAGCTGAAATCATTTTTCCACCACGCATTTTTCATTTGAAACTGTCCACTGTCTCGCGTAATCCGTCTTCAAGGGAAAAGGCGGGCTTGAAGCCGAACACGCGCTTTGCCTTGGAAACGTCAATTGGATTTCTCAACGGGTCGCTTTGATTGCGCGGCTTGAAGCCAATAACCGCCTTTTTCCCGGTTATTTTCTCGATTTTCTGCGCCACGTCAAGCACGCTCGACTCCTCGGCAGAAGCAACATTGAAAACTTCGCCTTCGGCTTTCCTGCTTTTCCAAGCTTGGATGGTTGCATTAACCGTATCGCGGACGAAAGTAAACTGCCTCGTCTGCTTTCCAGTTCCGAAAACCTCGATTGGTTTTCCAGCAAGGATTTTTTCGATAAAGCGCGGTATTACGGCGGCATAGGGAATGTCCCCCCTTTGCCGCGGCCCAAAAACGCTTACATAACGCAATGACGTGGTCTTCACGCCGTACAAATCATTGTAAACGCGGGAGTATTCCTCGCCTGCAAGCTTGCCAACGCCGTAAGGATGGAGTGGAGCGAGCTTTTGGCCTTCGCTGTTCTTTTCAGTTGCTCCGCCATAGACGCTCGAGGAGGAAGCGAAAATCATCCTGCCCACGTCCCTTGCCCTGCAGGCCTCAAGCACGTTCAGCGTCCCATTAACATTAACGTCGTTAGCCTCAATGGGGTTTTCGATGCTGCGCATTGCGCGGTTCATTGCAGCAAGATGGAAAACGCATTCGGCGCCTTCAAACGCCTTTTCAAGGACCGCAAGGTTGCGTATGTCGCTCTTGATGAAACGCACGTTCGACTTGCGCAGAACCTCAAGATTCCCGTCTCCAACGCTCAAATTATCCACTACTGCAACGGCATTGCCTTCAACGGCCAACGCCTGAGCCAAGTGGCTGCCGATAAACCCGGCTCCGCCGGTAACAACAACGTTCATCCAAAAACCTTTTTCAAATTCATAATTGCACTTGAAATCTTTTAAGCGGCAGCGATTATTACCACTATGCGCCCAAAGGCCAAGTAACCATAACTATACAAAATGTAAAGGCTTATATACTTAATGTTAATAACACTTTACATGGAGATTTTGGTTTTGGGGTTGTTGCATTGAAAAATCACTTGCGCGAGTTCCGCGCGAAGAGAAATTTGACGCAGGACGAATTGGCCAAGAAGGCCAGTGTAACGCGCCAAACTATAATCGCAATAGAAAACGAGAAGTACAATCCTTCGCTCGACCTGGCATTCAAACTGTCGAAAATCTTCTCGGTTCGCGTTGAAGAGTTGTTTGATGGCAACTGAAAGAAATTTATGAAGGCAAAAATACTACAGAGGGGATTCGAATGAAGTTGAAAAACATTGTTTTGAGCGCCGTTTTCACGCTATTGCTCTACTTCACATACGTCAGCCGCTACTCTTTCGATGCCCTGGAATATTCAGTATTGTTCTTTGGCCTGCTCGTTGCAGGAGGGCTTTACGCCTCACGCGAATGGTTGACAAGCGAAGAAGTGAAAAGCGATGAGCGCACGAAAGTCATAGCCGGAAAAGCCGCACGCTTCACCCTAGTAGCAACAATAGTCCTCATAATCGTAATCCTCGCGTTCCTCGCATGGAGTGGAAGGCCAACCAGCCCAAGTGGCATCCTGGCAATACTGCTTGGCGCCATAAGCCTAGTATACAGCCTGACCTACGCATATCTTGAAAAAATGTAAAAAAATATGAAAGAAAAAATCACGCGTCTCACGCAACCTCTGTGGTGGGATTGGAGCGCGCGACCAAACGAGCCCCCCTCCTTTGCCTCGCGCCTCCTAAAACCCATCTAGAGTCTTGCCCTTTTGCTTCCGGTGTGTTTCCAATGGCCTTGAAAATCCTGAACGTCGTTGGCGCAAGGCCGAACTTCATGAAAATCGCGCCCATAATGCGCGAAATGAAAAAACGGCCTTCCGAATTCTCGCCCGTTCTCGTGCATACGGGACAGCATTACGATTTCGAGCTAAACAAGGTTTTTTTCGACCAGCTGGAAATACCCGAACCACAATACTTCCTGGACGTCGGTTCAGGCTCGCATGCCATGCAAACGGCAAGCATCATGACGCGTTTTGAAACGGTTCTGCTGAAGGAAAAGCCGGACTTGGTGCTCGTCGTAGGCGACGTGAATTCCACAATTGCCTGCGCGCTCGTTGCAGCAAAAGAACACTATCCCGTTGCGCACGTCGAAGCCGGCCTCAGGTCCGGGGATTGGAGCATGCCTGAGGAAATAAACCGCGTGCTTACGGACAGGATTTCAAGACTACTGCTTACAAGTTCTAAGGAGGCTGAGGAAAACCTTAGGAAGGAAGGCATAACCAAAGGAATACACTTCGTGGGCAACACGATGATAGATTCCCTCAAGATTTTCGAAAAACAGGCTGAAAAAACGGCCAGCGAGAAAAAACTCAGCCTGAAAGGCGGCTATGCGCTTGCCACGATGCACAGGCCGGAAAACGTTGACGACGAGAAAAATTTGCGCAAAGTTGTTGAGATGATCCTCACGGCAGCCGAATTTGCCAAAACCGTTTTTCCCGTACACCCACGCACCAAAACCAAGCTTGAGAAAACCGGGCTGGGCAAAAAACTCTCGCAAAAAGGCGTACTTCTCACAGAACCTTTAGGCTATCTCGAATTTCTCAACCTCGAGGCAAAAGCAAAATTCGTCCTTACTGATTCGGGCGGAGTGCAGGAGGAAACCACCGTGCTCGGCGTGCCCTGTTTCACTGCGCGACGGAGCACCGAGCGCCCCGTAACTGCAACAGAAGGAACGAACACAATTGTAGGCCTTGATGCCGAGCTTCTGAAGAAAGAACTTGAGAAAGTTTACGCCGGCAAGGGAAAGAAAGGCCGCATTCCGGAGAAATGGGACGGCAGCGCGGCAAAAAGAATCTGCGACATCATCTTAAAAGATTTCGCCGCACAAAAATCATGATAGCGAAAAGCAAAGGCAATTGAACATTTTGCTGCTTTTCGCTAGTCGCAGAAGGCAAGAAAAAGTTTAAATAATTTTGCCTTCTGCTAGAGCGCATAAAGTGGAAAAAATGATTTCAGGAAAACGCATTCTTGTGACAGGGGGGGCTGGGTTCATCGGCTCCAACCTAGTCGCAGCCCTGTCGCCGGCGAACACGGTTTTCGTTGTTGACGACTTGAGCGAGGGTTTTCGGGACAACATCCGCTCCATTCCCGTTGCTTTTTTCCAAAAAGACGTGCGCGACGCGGAATTCATGCGCAAGCTAATGTCAAAACATAAGTTCCACGCTATTTTCCATCTAGCCGCAAGCTTCGCCAACCAGAAGAGCGTTGAAAACCCCGTTCTTGACTTGGACGTTAACGGCATGGGCACTCTAAAGCTCCTTGAGCTTTCAAAGGAATTCGGGGTTGAAACATTTCTTTATGCCTCTTCGTCGTGCATTTACGGCAGCACTAATGAACCGATACAGGAGGACATGAAACCGATGCCCGAAACGCCCTACGCAATTTCAAAGCTTTTGGGCGAGGAGTACGTCAAGTTTTATGCCGACTTCCACAAGATGAACGCCAAGAGCGTGCGCTTTTTCAACGTCTACGGCCCTAACGAGTATCCCGGGCCTTACCGCAACGTCATCCCTAAGTTTTTCGCGCTAGCAAAACAGAAAAACCCCTTGACAATAACGGGCACTGGCGAGGAAACGCGCGATTTTACATTCGTAGCAGATGCGGTTGAAGGCACAATCCTCGTTTCCGAAAAGGGAAAGCCCGGCGAAGCTTACAATATAGGCAGCGGCCTTGAGACGAAAATAATCGACCTTGCAAAAAGCGTGAACGAAATGGCAGGGAACCACAACAACATCCAATTCACGCCGCGCAGGGATTGGGACCACATTTCCCGCAGGCTTGCCGACAACCGCAAGGCAAGCGAACTGGGTTGGACGGCTAAAACGCCGTTGAAGGAAGGCTTGCGGAAAACTTTCGAGTGGCTTGAGAGCGTTAAAGCAGGTGAACAAAAATGACGACAGGCGTTTTCATTCATTCAACCGCAGACGTTTCCCCTAAAGCGCGAATAGGCAAGGGAACCAAGGTTTGGCACCAGGCGCAAGTGAGGGAAGATGCCGAGATAGGGGAGAACTGCATCATTGGAAAGAACGCCTACATAGACTTTGGAATCAAAATAGGAAACAACTGCAAGGTGCAGAACAACTGCAGCCTCTACCATTACGTTGAGGTGGAAGACGGTGTTTTCATCGGCCCGCACTGCGTTATCACGAACGACAAATACCCTCGCGCCATTAACGCCGACGGCACGCTCAAGAGCGCCTCGGATTGGACGGCTGGAAAAACAGTAATCAAGCAAGGCGCGGCCATCGGCTCAGGAACGATAATAATCGGCGGCATTACAATCGGCGAGTGGGCCATAGTCGGCGCTGGAAGCGTTGTGACAAAAGACGTGCCGCCCTTCGCGCTGTGCTTTGGAAACCCTGCAAGGGTTGTTGGTAAAGTCGACAAGGAAGGCAAGAAAGTCGATTGAAAACCGGAAAAAAACAGGAGAGCGGTAAAAAATGATTTCCATTGCAAAACCACTGGTTGGAAAGGAAGAGGCCCAGGCAGCAGCCAAGGCCCTGGAAAGCGGCATTCTCACAGGCGGGCCTTTTGTCGAGGAATTTGAGAAAAAGCTCGCCGAATACTGCGGCTATAAGCACGCGGTTGCAGTCAACAGCGGCACTGCCGCACTGCATGTTGCCGTTGCTGCCATGGGCTTGAACCAAGGCGATCAGGTTATCGTCCCGGATTTTACGTTCATTGCAACTGCAAACGCCGCACGCTACGTCAATTCCACTCCCTTGTTTGCAGACATGCAAGAGAAAACGTTCAACTTAGATGCTGCAAGCGTCAAGAAAATCGCTTCCGAGAACAAGAAAGCCAAGCTCGTCATTCCAGTTTCCCTCTACGGCCAGGCTTACGATGTCGATGCAGTTAAGGAAGTTGCTGAAAAGCACTCACTCCGCATTTTGAGCGACAATGCCCAGGCTATCGGCACCGAATGGAACGGCAAACGCAACTTGGGAGACGACTGTGCAATCCTTTCATTCTATCCAACTAAAAACATGACAACCGGCGAAGGCGGAGCAATCGTGACGGACAACGCCGAGCTTGCCGAGGAATGCAAGCTGTGGCGCAACATAGGCCAGAGAAAACCCTATGACTACGCACGCCTTGGTTTCAACTATCGTCTTCCGTCAGTAAACGCAGCCATAGGCATTGAACAATTGAAAAAACTCGACGNNCCGTTCCAAGATTCACGGGCGAAGCACGTTTTCAACCAGTACACGATTAAAGTGAAGGAAGGAAGGCAAAAGCGCGATGCCTTGAAAGATTTTCTAGCGAAAAACGGCGTGGGAAGCTCAATATACTACCCTGCGCCCCTCAGCACGCTGGAAACGTTTTCCGAAATCTCCAAGGCGCAAAATGCTTCAAACCCAATTGCATTGAGGCTGAGCGAGCAGGCACTATCCCTGCCCGTGCACCCTGCAGTTTCGGATGAAGAACTTAAGACAATAGCAGGAAAAGTGAAAGAATTTTTTGCACGGGTGAATTGATTGAAGGTTTTGATAGTCGGATGCGGGGCAATGGGCCGGAACCACGTGCGCGTTTACAGTGAAAACCACCGCGTCAAGCAAGTGCTGGCCGTCGACGCATTCCAAGAGTCGCTCAATGCGCTGAAAGATTTAAAAAATACTACCACGTTCACTAAGCTTGAAGACGCGCTCAAGGAAAAGCCCGATTGCGCCATCGTAGCAGTACCAACAGCCTTGCATTTTGAAATAGCCGATAAACTCCTCGATGAAAATATTCCCCTGCTGGTAGAAAAGCCGATAACTGAAACGCTCGAGCAGGGGAAAAAACTGGTTGCAAAGGCGGAAAAACAGAAAACAGTGTTGCTTACGGGGCACGTCGAGCGGTTCAACCCCGCAGTCCAGGCACTGAAGAAAAACATGCATTTGATAGGAAAGCCCATTTACGCCTCTGCGCACCGTTTCGGCGTTCCGACACAGAGGGACGTGGGCTCGCCGTTCATCGACCAGGCGGTGCACGACATTGACGTTATTTCATTCTTGTACGGCCAAACGCCAAAGGAAGTTTCTGCAATCGAGCGCCGCATCAGCGACGAGAAGAGCAGCGACCTGTGCTCGGCAATATTCGAGTTCGGCGAGTTCACTGCAACTGTTGAAGCGAACCGCGTTACTCCAATCAAAAGCCGGGAGCTCACCATCCTTGGAACCAAGGGAGCTGCAAAACTTAATTACATCACTCAAGAATTGGCCATATTCATTTCAGAGCATGGGGATTACAAGTTCAACACTTTCGACGAAGTCTTCCAGCGCATCGGGCACGGCACTGAAATCAAGCCTTACTTCGTTAAGGAAGAGCCGCTCAAGGTGGAAGCAAACCACTTTCTCGACTGCGTGGAAGGAAAAGCGGTTCCGATGATTTCTGGAAGGGACGCGCTTTATGCAGTTGCGGCAGTGCAAGCAGGCCAGCAATCGGCAAAATCGGGAAAGAAAGAGAAAATTTCTATTTAGGCTTTTTCCGCGCGGTTTTGCTTTGCAAAGCGAAAAACCATCCGCCTACAAGCAAGTCTGCAAAAACGTCGACAAAGCGCACGAGCAAGACCGCGCCCGCAGCCTGCGGCACGCTGAAACCCAGGAAAAGGGTGAAAAGCAGTATTCCGCCCCCTTCCTGCAGCCCGAATCCTGAAATCGATAGCGGCACGAAAGACAATGCGGTGAGCAAAGCGCTTATCACGATCAATTCAAGCACTCCCGCGTTCAGCCCTACCGCGTTCAAAATTAAAAGCCATTCGAAGCCCCGCAATACCGCGCCTATAACGCTCATTGCGATTGAAGAGCCCAACTGGGGCAAAGTCGTTTTCTGCTTGAACACGCTGTCATACGCGCCCTTCAGCCTCTTGCCGTAATAAGGAAGTTTTGAAAGCAAGTAGTCGAAAAACCTTATCCTGAAGAAGAGCAATGCCATCGCCAAGACTGAAAAGCCCAGCACTACGAGCCCCACTTGCCCGAAGTCTTGCGAGAAAAGGAATACGCCCAGCAAGGCTAGAAGGCCCCGGACGATGAAGTCCGACGCGAGTGAAACGCCCAAAACCTTGGCTGCTTTCCCGCCCCTCAACCCGTTCTTGCGCATGTCGAAAATGAAGAAAGAATAGCCAATGCGTCCTGGCGTCGCATCACTGGCGAGCATTGCTTTCATGTGCGAGGAAAACACCGAGAGGAATGAAAAAGAGGGGAGCAGGAGTTTGTAACGCACGCCTTGAAGCAAATGCGCAGCCAGGTAGAATGCGATTGCGAGAAGCAAAAACAAGGGGTTTGCGCTGGACAATTGCGCCAAAAGCGCGTGGAAGTCGAAGGAGTAGAGTATGAGCGCAAGGAGGGCTGCCGCAAATGCGAAATTCAGCGCAAGGAAAATCTTTTTTTTCAATCCAAAACCGCCGTTGCCTTTTCTTTCGTTAACGTTTCTTTCGCTTTTTCTTTCTTTACTTAATTTTTCTTTCTTTTCACAAAAGAAAGAAAAATTAGTGGACTCGGCGGGATTTGAACCCGCGGCCTCATCGTTGCGAACGATGCGATCTACCGCTGATCTACGAGCCCGCAAGAAATAGTTTTGATTGCACGAATTCTTAAACCCTGATTTTCTGGTAATCGTCGATTTCCTTCTGGGAAATGGAACAGCCGGAATAACGCAATGCATAAACCGCCGAGTGGAAAATGTCGTTCTCATCAGACCCGTAAGATTCAAAGAAACCGTTTTCGGCGGCGAAAGCCAGCAATTCCGTTGAACGGAGGTTGGGGTAAGGAAACTCTTTTTTGAAAAACCCGAGGTTTTGCTCGGTTGCTTTCACCGCGTCATGCTCGGAAAGCATGATGGAGAAAAGCTTTTGCGGATCCTCAACCAACAGCCTCGTCGTTTTCTCGTCTATCACCAACGCCTTCGCGTTCAAAGGCTTCAACAACGCTAAACACTCCGCTTCCCCCTGCTGGAGGATGGTTAAGGGCTTTTGGTGGTAAAACAATGAATTTGCAGTGGAAAGGATCTTTCGCGTTTCAAACGAAAGAGAAGGCACAGAAGCCACGCGCAACGTCCTTTCGGTAAGCAAGTGCTTCAACCGGGCGGCCGAAAAAGCGAATTTCCCCACGCGGCTGGGCCTTTCGACGATTTCCTTTTGAACAAAAGGAGGAATGACGAAATCCACGCCGAATTTCTGCTTCAAAAACGATAAAACCCCCAGGTTGCACGATTCCGAAAGGGAAATGAGTGAACTGCTGTCGCATACCAACGTCTTCAAGAAAACACCCGCCTAGCATCAGCAAGCCGCTGGGAAACGCTTTTTGTAACATATTTTTCCGGCATTTTTGTGGCCGAAATGTAAGCGGACAATTCCTTTTTTTCCGAACCGCTCAATTCTGAAGCAATTCCAAGCGAAGCGCCTTTCGCGTAAACCTCGGCGCCCACCTTAAGCCTGGCTTTCTCCACTATCCCTATTGCAAACCGTCCAAGCTTCAGCCCCAGCTTTCCAATAAGCGCAATCGATTTCCTTATGCCGGACAAGGATTGCGCTTCCTTCCCGGCACCCCAGTCCAGGATTGACGAATCCAGAAGTTTCAGCATGCTTTTCCTGAACGAATGCCAAGCCTTGTTTTCCACGACATAAGGTTTCTCCAAGAATTTAGCGCAGGAATAAGCGACTATGCTCAAATCCACGTTTTCCTCCTGGTAGTGAAGGAAAGCGTCTCCGGCAAACTCTTCCGCCAGCCTCTTCAAATCGGTAATGTCGTTTCTCGAAAAGGCGTTTTTCAAATCTATCAAGCGTACTGCGAAATCCATACGCTAAACCAACTGAATAAGGAATTAAAAGCCCTATCTCCCGAAACCCCGCCGAAAGCCAATAGTGGAATGAAAAGGTTTTTAAAGCGTCATGATTTTATCATGATACAAACGTGGTTTCGTCAAAGCGCCATCGCGGCTTTACGGAATAGGGAATGCAGGCGGGGAATAAAAGCTTTACAGGTACACTAATCGGGGTTTTCGCTTATGGACGAGGAAGGCAAGACGGCGGAAGAATTCAACGTCGTGGCAAAGGATTTCGAGGAACTCAAGAAAAAATTCCAGGATCCGGTTTTCATTGGAACGCTCTTGCACACTCTTGCAGAGGAAAGGACTACGGCAAACATAGTGCTGAAGGAGATAAACGCAAAGCTGGAAAAGCTCGCTGAAATAGAAAACAGGCTTTCCGGAATCGCCGAGAAGATCGAGGGAAGACATGCAGAAGAAAGGAATTTCGTTTCGGAAGTCGACGAGGAAATTCTGAAATTCGTGAAGCACAAGGGCTTTTGCACGGCCGAGGAAGTGCAGAGAAAATTCAAGTATAAGGGAGCAAACGGAGCCTCTGCTAGGCTGAACAACTTGTTCAAGACGAATCTCTTGGAGAAGAAGCAGGCAGGAAAGAAAGTGGTTTTCTTTCCGAAGT
>DUGE01000061.1 GCA_013331595.1 Microcaldota archaeon
GAAAGACTTTATTGGTTTGCTATAGCTTAGTGGAATAAAAAGCTTTAAAAGCCGTTTTCAGTTGATGAATACAGTTTTTAGTTAATCTAGTAGAGAGGGGATGAACATATGAGGAATGGAAAGAAAGGCCAGGCTGCACTGGAATACCTGGTGACCTACGGCTGGGCCATTTTGGCAATAGTAATCGTTGCCGCAATCCTGTGGTATTTTGGAATATTCAATCCATCCAAGTACGCGGGCTCTAAGCAAAGCGGTGGTTTCGCCACGGCAACCGTAATCGACTATACTACGACCGGAGCCAACACCGTTAACATAAGGTTCGGAAACTCTGCCGGAACAAGCATAACCAGCGTTGTCGCGACCATTGACGGCATTGCAACCGCATGCGCTACAAGCGTTGCTGCGAATGCGCAATACACTTGTACGCTGGCAAACGCTACGTTCGTAACCGGCGATGAGTTGCCCGTTGTGCTGAACTACACGTCTGGCCTGTCTGGTTTACCGCACTCTGAAACCGGCTTTGTCAAAGCCTTGACCGGTTAAGGAACGTTAAGCAAAGCATAGGGGAAAAGCCCTGCGGGCTTTTCCTTCCCTTTTTTTTATTTTTCTTTTCCCCTTCTTCTATTGTTGTTTCTAATGTGGCTGAAGCTATGCCTGTTTCTTTGATTGCTGTAGCACGTAATTGCCCTATCCGCTTCTTCAGTAGGTAGCATGGGCGGTACGGCGAGTCGCATGGCAAGGATCCCAGCCGCTTGAATTTGAATTCTTTAAGTCACAACCGGAATTTTAGGCACATTGCGGAACGTTGCTATCTCTCCGTCTAAGCTATTGCCGTTTCAAGCCCGTCGCGGATGACCGAAAGCAGGTTGATGTCATCCTCTTCGAAATAGTCCTTGCCTTTCTTGTTGGCAGCGCCAATAACTCCTATAACTGTTCCGCCGTGGTGGATTGGCAGTACGAGAATAGAGCGCACGTCAGTAGTAGTGTTCGGCAAAACTCCAATGTCATTAACCTGGACGAACGAATTGCGTTCCACTGCCTCTTGGGCGAAGTCCTTCAAGTCCTTGTAAGCGTTCTTGCCGAACGTCTTGACCGCCTTCTCGTCAGCGGCAAAAATCTCAGGCTTGCCCTTGTTCAACACCATTGTGAACGTCATCTCAGCTCCTATCGACTGGTGGATTTGCTTGAGCGCATTGTCAACGGCCTTAACCAGCTTGGCCTTCTCTCCAGGGCCGAGAATTCCGGTCCGGGCTTTAGCCAAAACCTCCACCTTTTCGTCCTTCATTTCCTGCCCTGTCTTTACCGGGGCTTTCGCACGCTTGCGCTCGTGCAAGTACATTGCCACTGTTGTAACTAGGTTTGTAAGGATGATTATGAGGAAAGAAATGCTCAGGAAACTCGTCAGCGTAACTACTTTCGCTTCAACCAGTGTTATTGTCAGCACTGCGGCCGCAAGGGCGCGCGGAAAAACGAGTATCGTCGCCCAGCTCTCTTCAGGAGAGCCGATGCGGAAGAGTTTTACTGCAATGAACCTTGCGACCAGCATGGCGATAATAATCAGCACTGCAGCGCTGACGAAAGAAACGTTGGTCAAAAACGACGTGTCGAAAAACATTCCCAAGTAAATCAAGAAGAATATTTTCATGAGGAACGTCAGCTCGTTTTGGAATTGCTTGATTTCCGTTAGCTTGAGCTTCATGAGCGTGCCAGTTGTGCTTGCCGCAACAACCCCGAACGTGAACACTGCAAGGATTCCGCTAGTGCCGACAAACGCGCCTATTGAGTAAGTTATGAAAGCAACGGCAAGGGTCAATAGGTAGTGGAAGTCTTCCTTGTATTTGCTGAGGACTTCCCTCCAGGTGAATCCAACCATAATCCCTATCACGACTGCAATGGCCATTGTCTTGAACAATTCGCCTGCCAAGTCGGTGGACGAAAGGCTTCCAGCCCAATAGGCCGGCAGCAATAGCGCAAGGGAAGTTGCAAGGATGATTGCAATCGAATCGGCAATCACTCCCTCAAGAATGAGGAATTTCCTGAGCTTTTCGTCAAGCGTAAGGCGCTCGTAGACGGGAATGAAAACCGACGGCCCTGGCGCGCCGAGCGCAATGCCGATTATCAGCGCCTGGATGATACTTTTAGTAGGGTCGAGGAAAAAGTAAACCACTGCAGCAATGCAGCCTGCAGTGAGTACGTAGACGAAGAGGGAAAACCCGCTTATCTTGAGAATGTCTTCCTTCAGTTCTTCATACGTCAAGTTCAACCCTTCGTTGAACAAAACCATCATCAGGCCGAGGGTGGCGACGATGGTCAGGCTCCCGCCGAAAATTTCTGGCGAGACGAGCTTCAGGCCAAAAGGCCCTATGGCAATGCCTAGCAGCATGAGGAGGAACAGGTCGCTGATTTTGAACTTCTTGAACGCAATAAGGCCGAGAATGCCGGCGAAAATGAAAGCGCCGACCGCGAAAAAGAACGATGCCGCTGCAGAAACCATGCTTGCAACCCGCCCGATAAAATAGCGTCCCTTGCGCCTAAAGCGTTTTTACATTCTTGCTGCTCTTTCAAGACCTTCTCTTGCTCTTGCAGCGTTTTGTGAAACGGCTTTTGCCGCAATCCAGCCCTTCCTTTCTGCTATTTCCCGCAATTCGTGAGGCGTGAGCTGGTCAATGGTGTTAAAAGTAAATCCTGATTCTTCGTGCAGCTTTCTTCTTATTTTCAGCGCCAAGCCTCCCTCTTTAAGTTCACTCTTCATTTTGGCCATCCGGTCTTCTTTTCCGCTTGCAATTGCTTCCCTGAATTTTGCAAGTCTATCGATGTGCTGTGGAATGTTTATTCCGTAAATTATCTTTCTCATTTCAGCCTCAACGGTTCCACCCGAAAGCGTTCCCCTTCTAGCTTTCTCTTGTGATACGGCTTCGTGTTTCCTGTGGTCCAGAAGAAGCTCGAACAATTTGCCGTCAGTCTCGTGTTCAACCCACCAGGGCGTGTCTATGCCCACTTGCTTCCGGACTTGGGCGATTATGGCTGGTGTTATGATTTGACTGTGAAAACGAATTCGTTGTTCTTCAGCAGCAAAGCTTTTTACGTGGGGTTCAGTTGGCATAGCCGAGGCTCTCAATACTTTTAGTGTCGCTTCTTTTGCGTTCCTGAGCTTTTCCAGTTGAGCGTCCCGCAAGCTTATCCTTTCCTGCAAAACCCGGTTCAATGCTTCTTCAACCTTTTCAGCGGCTTTATGTTCAACCCTCGTGCTTTTCGCCCATTCCTGGTGGGCTTTAAAATCATCTTGAGCTCGAGGATACGTTCTAGCCAAAACTTCGTCTCTGCCGATTAATCCGGCAATCCTTTTTTGCATGGCTTCGTCGTCTTCAGCATCAAGCATTTTAAACAAAGCATCAAGGTGAGGCGGCCGGGCAGCTGCAACCAATCTGGAAACGTCTAACGCCTGTCTTATCCTATCTAAAGTTTCTTGTTCACTTTCTTGAATTTGTCTCCCTCTTTTAGCTTTTCTTTTTTGCCCGTCTGAATCTAGCCCTTGTCTTGGTTTTGGTGCCGCCGCATCAGCATGGGCTAAAAGCCCTGCAATCAAATAATCTAACTCTTGTGCTTTTGGCTTTTTCCCTTCCAAAGCCCGCGCTATTTCGTCGCTTGACAGGTGATTGAGCGTAGCATGAGCAATAGTCTTTACTTGGTCGGCTTCAGCACTGCCAAAGTGCTTTTCGGCCATGGCGACTAACTCCTTGAGGTATTTGTACGGTTCAATTCCAAGAGAATTTACGTATGTAATTGTGGCTTCCCAGTCCGGGCTTCCGCCTGTTCCTTTTACACCTGCGATTTTGTGTTCATACTCCTGTTTTAACGCAGTCCAAGCCACTTGCGGAGTCATACGACCAAAACCCTTTTTTTCCCTATTCTAACTACTGTTTGATTGGAATAAATGCTTTTTCTTTCCGTTTTTTCCGGCGATATTTATATCTATGGCGAAAACACTTTTTTTAGTTACTGCTGGTTGAAATGAAACTGCAATTCGAAAGCCTCGCCGTTTTAATAAAATGGATTCCGCTCTCCTTTCTGGTAGGGCTTATTGTCGGAATTGCGGTGAACGTTTTCGTCCTCCTTCTGAATTCCTCGGTTTCGTTCCTTTCAGGGTTTAATTATTTCCTCCTCCTTCCGCTCCGAAGAAAAATAATTTCAGGCGTTATGGCGCAAACCCTTTCCAGCGGGAAGCTTTTAATCGGCCGAAATCACTTTCTATTGTGATGATCGGCAAACTATTCTGAACACATGATGATTGACGGACGGTCTGACCTGAGATGAGCCAATGGTTTCGTTGCAAACGCCATTGCCTATTTTAGTTTATATACTCCTGTTTATTGATGATTAAATGTAATGAGTGGTGCCTCGTGAAACAAAATTGTTGGGAAATTAAACGCTGCGGCAGGGAACCCGGAGGCGTTAACATTTCCAAGTTCGGTGTCTGTCCTGCGGCGGAAAAAACCAATGCCGATGGTATTAACGGCGGAAAAAACGGCGGAAGAATCTGCTGGGCCGTAAGCGGGACGCTGTGTGGTGGAAAAATTCAGGGTAATTTTGCAAAAAAGCAATTAAATTGCATGGGTTGCGAATTTTTTAAACAAGTGCAGAGCGAAGAAGGCGCCAACTTCCATCTCTTGCTTTCTGGGCAGGTATACCAGTTTCCCAGAAGATGACTGGAAATTCCTTGCATGCCGCCCACGTCCTCCGGTCGTCCTATACGTCCTTCCTTCCCCGAACAAGCGCCAGCTTGAAAAAAATCGTGGTATCTGCCGGCTTCACTTTAGGCTGCGAGCTGCTTTGGATTGGAACGACCCACGCCATGCCGGCCGAATCGTTTGAAGTAATTTTCGTCGAGAGAATCATCCTCTCGGTCGTCCCGTCCCAAAAAATCGCGGCTTTCTGCTCTGGGGCGAGAACCTGCGCGTAAGGGGAAACCGGGATTATCCCGCCGTCGGCTGAAGCGTTTGCCGCCAAAAAAGAAAACCAATTGCTGCAATAAACAAGATTTTGTTCATTATGTTTGAATCCTCCTTCAACCAGGGCCGCATGACGAGTCGCCGTCGTTGTTGCAAACCCAGCCGTTCAGGCAGCATCTCCACCTGCCGTCGCAGTAAACCGCGTGATGACCCGGGGTGCAAGAGATTTCTCCGCCGGACGGGGGTCTTTTTACTGTGGTTGGCTCTGGCGTCGGTTTCTCGCTCACGTAAATGCTAAAGTCCTGGCAATCCTCCCACCCGATGAGGTCTATCACGCAAGCTTGCATGGCGAAAGTGCCTGCAGTGGAAGGCGTTCCGCGGAGCGTCCCGTCAGCCCACAAGACCAAGTCGAGCGGATACTGGCCTTTGTCTGAAGAGTAGCCCACGTAGTGGTAGGGCGGAGTGCCTCCAATAACGTTGGAAGAAATCCTCACGTTGCATTGCGTTCCAACTTCGCACTCCGCGTCCTGCACTTCCAGCTTCGGAGGTTCGGGCATGATTTCAATGCGCAATTCCATTTCGCGCGACTGCGGCGGTTTTGACGAGTCTGAAACCACTATCGTAAACGGAGGTGAAATGCTTCCAACGGAATTTTGAAGCCTTCCGGTCCCGCTTATCTTGCCGTCCGGGCTCAAGCTGAAACCTGCAGGCAAACTATTGCCTTTCTTCAGCTTCCACGTGTAAGCGGGCTTTCCTCCCGTTGCAGTCAAAGCGTAAGAGCCTGGCTGGCCGTCAATCCATGCAGGCAGCGTGGCGTCGATGTAAAACGAAGGGTCTGTGGAAACTTGGGCCGCCGCTATGGGAAACTGCTTGATGTTAGTCGCGTCAACCGGGCTCGCTAAAAATGCGTTGATGCCCGCTTGTAAGCCGGCCAAGCTTGCCGAAGCTGAAAGCGCAATCGGACTGCCAGATTCGGTTTTGAGGTTGATGGGCTTACCGTCTTGCTTGCCGTCAAGATTTCCGTCCGACCAGTCTTCGGCCAATGCAACAGCCAGCTGGGCAGGCTCAACCTTCATCGTCCGTGCCTCTTCAACCATGCCTGCGAGCAGCAGGCCGTACTCGCGCGTTTCCTTGATTGAAATGCTTATTCTTGCAGGCTCGTAGGCTGGAGCGGGCTCGTACCATATTACGTTGGCTTGGCGATACTGCTGGTCTACGGCGATGTTTGCCGCGCGAGCGGCATCATCAACAGAAGCGCCTTTGCGAATTGAATGCAGCGCCAGTGCCGCTGCCATTTCTGTGAATGGAGTTACGGCCGCCACGTCATTTTCAATTGGCACTAATGTGCGCATTGTGTAACCGCTAGGCAGGTTCACGGTTTTCACTGTGACGTGCCCCGCATACGCTTCGCTTGCCGGCCGGCCTGTGTCTTCGTAATATGCGCCACCCGTGCTTTCAACAAGAAAACGCCCGGACGGCTGGGCGAACTTGAAATATGCCTTGCCCTCCTCATCGGTTTGAACCGGCCCTGCAAGAAGCTCGTTCTTGCTTCCGTCCGTGTTCAGGCTGTAAATGTTTATCGCAGCGCCTTCAACCGGGCCTTTGAAATAGACCGCCACGGTCAGGATGTTTTGCCCGCCTTCCCCTTGCGGTGTAGGGTTTTGCCCCGGGCTTTGTTGCGTGTCTGGAGACGCGCAACCTAAAAAGAGAAGCGCAACGGCGAGCAGCACGAATATTGTAATTTTGTGCATAGTTTGCATAGGCAAATCGGCTTTTAATATGTGCACACTAAATGCTTTCGCTACTGCTCAGCTGTGCTTGCTTTGTGTGCAAAACCCGTTTTTTTGAGCGCGCCGAAAGCAAAGGTTTTAGTACTCCCAAAATATGTATCATCATGGCACCTAAAACGAAAACGCCAGTACAACCGCCAATAGCGGCACCAACGCCTGCGCCAAGCCCGATAACTGCGCCAATCTCGCCTGCGAACCCGGGCCTTTCTGACCGCCTAGTGGCTTGGGGCAAGCAGCACCGCGTAATTTCCATTGTTGCGGTATTATTTTTTCTTTTAATTATCGCCTTGTCACTGTCTCCCCCCGAGCCTTCGGAAGAGACCGTCATAAACACCGCACTGTCGAGCACTGTCACGATACGAAATGATGCGGCCCAAGGCTCTGGAGTAATATTCGGAACCAACGATACGGACAGCTGGATTCTGACCAACAGGCATGTTGTTGACCCGGACTTTGACGCTAGCGGTGTTGCGAACCAGATTGTAATAATGCAAGATGGCAAGACTTTTTATCCCTCAGAAATTCTAATCCCCCCGCAAGACGGCATAGACCTTGCCTACGTTCTCATCCCGAAAGGAAATGCCGCGATTGCCACTATTGATTATGCTTATACGCCGAAAACAGCGGAGAAGGTCGTGGCAGTGGGCACCCCACTGGGGCTTGAAAGTACGGTTACAACGGGCATCGTTTCTGCAGTTCGTTATATTACTGCGGACAACGGGTACAAGACTGAAGTAATTCAAACAACCGCTCCAATCAACCACGGAAACAGCGGCGGGGGGCTTTTCAGCCTTAAAACCGGAAACCTCTTGGGCATAAATTCTTTCTTGCCTCCCGAGTCGGCTAAATCCCAAGGCATAGGTTTTGCGTATAGCGTAACCCTTTTCGGTGACTTGCAGAAGACCAACTGGCGCAGCCTGGATTTGAACGCGCCTTCAGTCTGCCGAATAGACTGGACGGACATCCTAGTGCAAGCAGACGGGACCGCCATAGGGCTGGAAAAAATAGGGTTAAGCGAGTGCTCGCAGTATGGGCCGTTGTGGTGCAACCCATCCACTCTCAAACTGGAAGAACGGGCTGACCTTTGCGGCTGTCCAACTGGCTATTATGCTTCCGGCGTCGACTGTATTGAATCCGATTAAGCAGAGCAACCCGCAGCTGATTTGATTTAACGAGCCCGTGCACTGTTTCTTCTGTGATATCCAGAAGAGTGAAACTCTGCAAGGTCTTCTCGGAACCTTGCCTTTTCTTTTTCTGCCAAATCGCACGCAAGGGGTTTTCTATTTTCCCAGTCATTCATTATTATGGCCAACTCCAGTGCGGCGTGGAACAAGGCTTACGCCAGCAACCGCATCCAATGGCGAGGCGGCCAGCGGCTGGATTTGAAAATCCCTGAAGGCTCGCGCGTTTTGGAAGTGGGCTGCGGCAACGGCAAGACGATTGTAAGCCTGCTTGGAATGAACGTGCAATTGCATGCAATTGATTTTTCCACTGTTGCAATACAACAGGCCAAGGAATTCGTGGCCCAGGCGGGAAAGCAATGCGACTTTTCAGTGCAGGACGTCTGCAAAATGGATTTCGAGGACGGTTTTTTCGATTTCGTTTTATGCATCCACGTCCTTGGGCATTTGACGCCTTTGCAGAGGAAAAAGGCGGTTTCGGAAATGCTCCGCGTATCGAAGCCAGGTGGTACGCTTTATTTGCGTGATTTCACCGTAAACGATTTCAGGTGCGGGAAAGGCACTGAAACCGCGCCCAACACTTTTGCCCGTAAAGGAATTGCAACGCACTATTTCACTGAAGAGGAAATGGCGCTCCTCCTGGCCGATTGCAAGATTGTTTCTCTCAATCCAATTTCGTGGAAGGTTACCTACGACCGTAAGACTTACCCGCGGCAGGAAATCGGCGTGTTGGTTGAAAAATAGCTTAGGGTTTTAGTTTTTTCCCAATCGTGCTAAGGGTTTGAGGTAGCCGTTCGAGTCTTCCTTGAACTTGTGCCCAAAGCGGCATTCATACCGGCCGTTCTGGCCCCTGTTCATGAAGATAGAGTACTGGTTTTCCGTAAAACAAACTGGGCAGGCTGCTTCGCCGTTAACGACCATTCTAATCACCTTTAGTTTGCGAAAGCTCGTGGCAGGCCGAGAAGGCTGGTGTCTAAGCACTCACAAGTTAAGCCACTCGCGTCTGGGGGTTGTAAACAATAGTCTAGTAAATGCTGTTTTTAAATTTTTTCATCCGTTTTCGAGATTCTGAAAATGCAAGAGTCTATCAAACCATTACTTTGAGATGACGTCGTAGAACGTCTTGAGGAAAATGGCTTTCGCGATTTCAAGCTCTTCCTTGCCGTTTGGGGTAATAGTGTAAATCTTCCTGTTTCCGTTCCCTGCCTTGATGATTATGACTTTCTTTATGGTCAATTCCTTCAAAGCAGGATAAATCGTTCCGGGATTGGGCCTGAAGCCCTTGCGCTTTTCTATTTCCGATGCAAGTTCTGCTCCGTTCATCGGCTTCTTGTTCAAAAGCCACAAAATCAAGAATGAAAGGAATCCTCGCATGTCGCATGCAACGCACTCGCCGTGTTTTCCCATAATACTATTGGTTATACGATACCTTAATATATGACTATTGTATATCCAATATTGGACAGACAATAAGTCCGCTGGAGGTGTCTCGGATGAACGGGCCAGGTTGTTGCTAAAACAGTTTTGAAAATTTTTGCTCTGTTGCATAACTAGCTTTA
>DUGE01000034.1 GCA_013331595.1 Microcaldota archaeon
AGCGTTGAAATGCCGGAAACGCCGAGCGGCGCGGAAAAATTGATTGAAGGCTTTGCGGGCGAGACCATCGCCAAGGTCGAGCGCATTCGGCAGTTGGTTGAAGAGCATGAGAAAACGCTTATTTTTGTAAATACGCGCTATTCAGCCGAGAGCTTGGGAAACCTGTTGTTCAAGATTCCGGGGTTCGGTGACAAGATTGCCGTGCACCACTCTTCGCTCTCGAAAGAATCGCGGCTTGAAGTGGAACAGCAGTTCAAGAGCGAAAAAAGCCCGTTGAAGGCGATAGTCTCCACGTCTTCACTTGAGTTGGGCATAGATATTGGGAACATTGATTTGGTGATTCAATATGTTTCGCCGCGCCAGGTTACGCGGCTTGTGCAACGCATTGGGCGAAGCGGGCATAGGATGAACTTGATTCCGAAGGGTGTGCTTATTGCCTCTTCCCCATTGGATGCGCTGGAGTCGCTTGCCGTTGTAGAGAAAGCGCATTTGGGGCTGGTGGAGCCGATATCCATCCAAAGGAATTCGCTGGACGTTTTGGCGCACCAGATTGCCGGAATCGCTTTGGACAAGAAGAAAACTTCCGTTGGCATGGCGTTCAGCATTTGCAAGCGCGCTTTCCCGTTCTGGTGTTTGGAGTTGAACCAGTTCTTGGACGTGGTTAGGCAAGTGGCTTTGTTGAAAATAGTCGCTTTCGACGGTGTGGATATCGCTGAAATGAAGCGCACGCGGCTTTACTATTACCAGAACCTTTCGACCATTCCCAACGAAAAGAGGTTTTGGGTGCGCGATTCGGCTTCGCGCAAGAACGTGGGAGTGCTGGACGAGGCTTTCGTTTCCGAATATCTCCAGGAGGGCAGGATTTTCATTACGCGCGGGAAAGCATGGCGCGTGATGAGCGTGAGCGAAAAGGAAATCGTGGTCGAGCAAACCGCGGATATCACTGCAGCTATTCCGGACTGGGTGGGTGAGGAAATCCCAGTGCCGCCTGAAATAACCCAATCGGTCGCCTCATTTTTTTCCTCGAAGGTAGTGGGCCTTGCGGGCAAGCATTTGACTGAGGAATTGGGAAAATTTGTTGGGGAGCAGAATGGTTATTTCGTCCCGAAGCCCGATGAAATAGTTTTGGAGCAGAGGGAAAATCTCGTGCTCATGCATTCTTTCTACGGCAATAAAATCAATGAAACTATTTCGAAAGTCATTTCCCCTTTGCTTTCCCACGGTTTTGCCGTCCGCACAAAGGCCAATGCCTACGGAATTCTTTTCGATTTTCCCCCCAGCGCCGAGGTTGATTTGAAGAAAATAGCGCAGGTTTTCAGGCAGACGGGCGGCGATAAGGTGCAGCAGATTTTGTCCGCAACATTGCCGAAAACAAGCTCTTTTGCAGTCAAGTTTTCGCACGTTGGAAAGAGGTTCGGGCTGATCCGGAGGGATGCGGAATACCGGCAGGTGAGCTTGAAGCGCATCGTGAGGAACCTTCCTTCGGAATCGCCGGTTTTGAAGGAGGTTTTCAACGAGCTTTATGCTGAAAAGCTCGACGTTGTGGGCGCTTCGAACCTTCTAGCTGATTTCGCTTTCGAACGTGTTAAGATAAAAACCCTTGAAAGCGCAGGCGAATGGTCGCCCCTTGCGCGCGAGTTCCTTTCCTTCGGCGGTTTCAGCGAGCTGTTCATTCCCGCAGAGCCCACGGAGAAAATACTCGAGTCTTTCAAGAGCGAGCTTTTGGAGAAGAACGTGCGCCTCAAATGCCTTTCGTGCAAGAAGACTTTCTACAAGCAGTTGGAAATTAGCGGGGGCGTTTCGTGCCTCTACTGCCAGGGGAAAATGGTTTACCCGACTGGCGAGGGGTTGAAGGGCGAGAGGCTGAAGGAAAACGCGCAGAAAATTGCTTCCCTCGTTTCTTCGTTTGGAATGCGCGCGCTCATTGCCCTGAACACTTACGGCGTGGGGCCGGACAAGGCCGCGCAAGTGCTTGGCCGTCTTCAGACTAAAGACGAGTATTTCTTCCGCGATTTGCTTGAAGCGCAAAAGACGTTCATCAAGAACCGGAAGTACTGGCGGGCGTAAAATGAAGGTCTTTTTGCCGCAGGCGCCTGGCTATTTGCCGCTTTAATATTTCTGTTTCCCTTTCAGGCAAAGGCCTGTAGATGTGGTAAATTGTTTGCGTTCGCACCCGCCTTTCTGCGGCTAAAGCGCTTATGAATCCCGCCCCAATCAATGCAGGTTCGAATGTAAGCCTCTGCCCGCGCTTACGCAGTTTTTCTGGCGTGAGTTGGGCTTCCTCTGTCACGTACTTGTGTTCTGGCCGGAGCCTTGCGGGTTTTAATTCCCTTATCCCTTCGTGCGTTCCGTGGACAATAATTTGGGTCCTCCCTCGCACGGTTTTTATGCTAACTAGGAGTTTCGCTCTTGTTTCCCCCTCAAAACCAAGGTAGGGCACGAGAACAAGCTGTTGTTGAATCGGTTTGGCTTCACGCATCGTTAGCCTCTTTTTTTAAAATGAATTCGTACTCTTCTTCGCTTGGAGGGGCGTGTTCCTCAATGGGTTTTTCCTTGACTAAAACGATTTTAGGTTTTTTGCCCTTTTCTTCGGCCATGTTTCAACGCCTTTTACGTTACGACCCGGGGTTTTTTTGCCTTTCCGCCGGTAAACCCGTTTTCAGCAAACCATTTGCCCGCTTCCTTGTTCAGCGGGTCTTTCGGGTTCGGATTTTCAAGCAAGTGCTGCAGTGCCCTGACTACGCCCAGGACGTTGGTGGTCTCGCTCCAGTCGTTGACGAGCTGGATGCAAACCCGTCCGTCTTCGGCACGTATGTTTGGATGAAAAATGGGCGTTAGCCAGTATACTTCAATGCCGCCGGGATAGGGATATTCGCGAAGAAGGATTATTTGCACGGTGTGCGAGTCTTTCTCGACTATGGCGTCGCCTTGCTTGGCGAGTCCCTTGCCGTGAAGGTTTAACGTATATTCCGTTTGGTCGGCGTTGGTTTCGAATTTTATACCACTCGCGCGCATTTCGCTGTGCTCGCTTTCCAGCCTCCTGCGCCAAATGTTTTCGGGAAGAAACATGCTATCCCTTAGGGGCAAAAGAAATTTATAGGCGTTATCGTTGTTGCACGCCGCGAGAGGCGCATCTTATGTATGGTTTCAAGCCTCGAGCCTTCGACTGTCAGCCGCCCGTGGGGTCCGGGATTAAAAGTATTTTCGAGCCTTCGGCGAGTCCCGCGTCTTTCACGCTAGCTTCCGGGCTGAGTATCTTGTTGTCTTCAGTGGCGAGCACAAAGCGGTCTTTCAACTGGAGGTTGTCCACTAAAACCTGGAGGACGCTGCCGACGGTAAATTCGGGTTCGACTGCAACCGTGATTTCTTTTCCTGAAGTCGTTTGGACGACCACGATGTTGAATTCAACCATGAAAAACACCCTTGAAAGCTGAAAGAATTATAAGCCCAGTTAAATTAATATTGCTTTGTTGCGCGAGAGAGGGTTGGTCAGTTGTGAAGCCCAGGATTGTAGTGAAAAAACGCGAGGGCGAGGCCTTCTCAGAAATTTCTTTCGCCCACCCCGAACATGTTTCGAGTGAAGGAAAGCAAAAGGAACAACCGCCACAGCCGAAGGTACAAGAGCCCGCGGCCAAGGGCGAAGAGCGCAAGGTGGAAGAAGCCCATGAGGGGGAAGCCTATACCGCTTCGGAAACTGAAAAGCAATTGGCCGCTGCCAAGGCTGAAGATGAGGCAATCGTGGGGCTCAACCGCCTGACCCAAAAGCCCATTATCAAGAGCGTGAAGAAAAAGCCCGTAATAAAAAATGTTGAAGAAAAACCTTCCATTCCAAATGAAGATGCCGAGCCCCTGTCCTTGACTGACGAAGGGGAGAAGATGGCCGAGGATATTGCCGCTCAGGAATTGAGGCACAGGCAATTGCGCGATATTACGCCCGTTTCAAATTCGCCTACCGGAGCAAAACCAAGGGAAACGAAAGAGCGTGCAAGGGCAGAGGCGGTGGATTTGGCCCGGCGAATTTGGTCCGAACAAGAGCAAAAGCGGCCTTTGCACAAGAAGCTCTTAAGGAGATTGGGCTTGCGTTGAAGCAAGCGTTTGTAATCGCACTAGGTAGGTTCACAATGGCTTCGGAATTTCAGGTTTATTTTAACGAAACTGCCTTCAACAGGGCCTTGGGGCATTTCAGCCAGGCGGCTGAACGGGGGCTGGAGGCGTTGGGGTTTTTGCTGGGAAATGTTTTTTCATTCGACGGAAGCAAGTACGTGCTTGTGGAGGATTACGTGACTGCGGATAACGATGCCACTGCCGTTTCAGTCAGTTTTTCACCGACCGCTTTCGAGCGTTTGGCCCAGGAACTCAAGCAAAAGCAGGAGAATGTAATAGTCGGCTGGGCGCATTCGCATCCTTCCTACGGCTGTTTCCTGTCAAGCACGGATGTGCGTACGCAAACGGTTTTTTTCCCCGAAGACTTTCATTTTGCGCTAGTTTGCGACCCAGTCCGGGCGGAAAGCAAGGCGTTCAAAGTGCGTGATGGGCGAACAAGGGAAGTTTCGTTCGCTGTCGTAAGGAAAAAATAGGATTGTGGTTTTCATGGAAGAAGTTAAATCGAATGGAGTTTCTTCATTGCAGGGGGATGTGAAGCAAGCGCAGCCTAAACTCAAACGAGGGCGAAAGCCTTTGAAAAAAGAAGCGTGCTTCAAGCTCACGCGCTTTGATAAAGATTTGGCGGCGTTAGTGCGCAACGGCCTTACCAACGTGCCTGAAATTTTGGACAAGATGGCCATTGACCCTGAGAATTTCAACAAGCGCGTTGCCCTGCTAATGCGCAAGGGCTATTTTGTTTTTGACTCGCAGACGCGTTCCACCCTAAAGCTCGGCTGGAAGGGCTACAACCTCTTTGCACCAAAGCCCGCCAGGGTGAAGGCCGCAAAGCCGGCGGAAGAAAAACCGCCTGTTCCAATGGTTGAGCAAAATCCCTTTGAAGAAAAAAGGGAAGTGAAAACCGAGCAAGCGCAGCGGGTTTTTTCGCCTCCAAGCCAGCCTCCGGTGCAAATCCTGCCTTCGCCGCAGAATGTAGAGGATTTGGGTGAATTGCTTCGCAAGGGCTCGCCGAAGAACGGCGACACGCGCAACAGCCTTTTTGTTGAAAGGCAAAGGCGCCAGAGGGAGTCGCCTCCCATTGAACGTGAAAAAATTCCCGAACAAGGGCGCAAACCACTTTCTTTCAATCCGCCCGTTGCAGATACGGGCCGGGCTTTGTTGGTGGAGGGCCTGGAAGCTTGCGAGTTGTGCAAGGCCAAGTTCAAGCTCAATGTTAAGAACACCGAGCAGGCGAAGTTCGGCCATTGCTTCTGCGGGGCGGCATTCCACAAGGACTGCTATCAGACTTTGGTTGAGGACGTGGGCAATTGCGTGCGCTGCGGAAGGAAACTAAAGCTTGTTTTCGACCGGAAGACGGAAGAAGCGGTAAGGGGCATCAAGGACGCTTTCGAATGAACAGTTCGACGAGCTTGTCGTGAAATTTTTTTTCCAATGCGTCTTCCCTAGTTCCCCGTTCAATAGGGTCTTGTCGGCATGTTTTTTTTCCATCCCTTCCAAAATACGTTTTGTGGTGCCTGTTGAGTATTCCCGAAAGTTGTTTTTGGGCTAGTTCGGTTTGGGGGATTATCAAGCTGGCCGTTACCTCTCCCGTGCGGTCTTTAGTGCGTTCAACTTCAAAATTCATTTTTTCAAGCTCTTCCAGCAGCTTGTGGTCACCCCAATCGCCGAAATTTATTCTTAACGTGAATTTTATTTCAGGTTCGCGGTCCTCACCGAAATGGTGCATTTGAAAACGNNCATTCGTATGGCTTCAACCAACTGCTTCATGTAAATCCCTTATTCCGTGTGCATTGTGCAGCCTTTCTTTTTTTCCAAGGTGAGGGTTTTGAAATCGTTGCGCAGGCCGTCGTAGAAAAGGAATTTTCCTTCCAGCGTTTCGCCCACGCCATGGATAAGCTTGAGGAATTCGTTAACTTGAATGGCCGCGGTTATTGCAGCAGTTGTTGAAAGGGCTGGCATTTTAGGGTCGAGGAAATCCAGGGTTTCCCCAACGCACGAGTATTTTTTCCAAAGGATGTTGTAATCGGATTTGCCGAAACCGCATTCAAGGCAGGCCGAAGGGGATTTTATCGTCTGCACACGGCC
>DUGE01000042.1 GCA_013331595.1 Microcaldota archaeon
ACGTGCCGTCTATCGCCGCCACGAGCGTGTTTTGAAAGCGAATCGTGGCGGCAAACAACGCATTCCACAGTTTGAGTGGAATTCGCTTGACCATTTTCGCTAATGCAGAATAGGAAGGCGTGGTAACGCCCAAGCCTTCGAGCAAGGCTACTGCCTTGCGGTACGAGAGCTTGCATAGCTCTCGCACGAGTAGTGCGAGACAGTGTTGGTAGAACTCGTACTTTTTAGGGCCGTAGTGGTGTAACCAACGCGGCATTCTAGCCCGCTTAAGCAAAAGCTTTACTTTCCGAACTAACTTTACTTCCTTCAAAGGGAAAACACCTCACATGTGTTTTTCCCACCTTCACGAGGAGCTAAACACTCCTCGGAAGGTTATAAAAACTAGCCAAAGAAAAGATTTTCAACAGAGCCGGCTAAAAAAATACGTGAAAAACCCTGTTTACGAGCCTCGTGAGGACTCGTTTCTTTTGGAAAAAGCTGTGCAGCAGTATGCTTTCGGCCTGGTTTTGGATTTGGGAACCGGAAGCGGAATCCAAGCAATAGCCGCGGCTAAAAGCCCGCGAGTTGAAAAAGTGATTGCCGCGGACATAAGCCCCCAAGCCTTGGAGGTTGCAAAAGAAAATGCAGCCAATCAAGGGGTTGAAAACAAAATCACGTTCCTTGAAAGCGACTTGTTTTCGGCAATTGCAAACGAAAAGTTCGACACGATTGTTTCCAACCCTCCGTACTTGCCGGCAAACGAAGAAGAGCGGGTGGATGACGTTGCTCTTGAATCGGGCGAAAGCGGCCGTGATTTTACTGAAAGGCTATCGCAGGAGTTCGAAGCGCATCTGAAACCTAATGGCATAATGCTTTTGCTGCAAAGCACGGTAAGCAATTGGGAGAAAACTAAGGCAAGCCTTGAGGAAAACGGGTTTTCAGTCGAAATCACCGGCCGGAAAAAGTTTTTCTTCGAGCAGCTGGTCGTGCTGAAAGCAGCAAAAAAACAAGGGCTTTAAAATGTGCCTTGGGGCAAATATTTGAAAACAGGCTAAAACGGCGAAGTGAAAAATCATGGCAAACCAACACGATGAAACTGTGGCAATCAAACGGCTTCAAGCCAACCGCATAATACTTGAAATATGGAAGACGGAAAGCGGAAAGCATGAATACCCGAAAGGTGCCGAATCGAAACAAATTGTTCCTTCGGAAGAGGAGTATGTAAAAACCTTCCGCCATCCAGTTGAAATTCCAGTAGGCGGTCACGCAGAAATCGGAAGATATCCCACAGCACCTGGAGGGGCGGCAATATCAATAGAAGGGGACCCTAACGTTTCAAGAAGGCATTTTCAAATCGGTTTTCGTGAAGACGGGAGCGTATGGATCAAAGACATTAGCACTAACGGCGTTTTTCTCGGCAGCGGAAAAATTAGGCTGCCTTTCAACAGGGAACAAACCCTGCCGGAAGCGCTGCAAGGCGCGTGGTTCCATTTCGGAGAGAAATACAGGGCGAGATTCCTATTCAGATGAAAGCCCGCCGGCAAAAGAAGGAAATTGAAAAAAAGAAAAAAATAAAAAAAGAAAAACGGGTTTAGAAAATTACTTCTTCATCAAGCCGTGCTTCTTGACGTATGCCCACAGCTTCTTGGTCATTTCGCTGGGTGCAATTCCGCTGGAACCGAACACTGACTGTAGAGTGTCGTCACAGCCCTTGAAACTAACGGTCATTCCACCGAATGGTTTTTTCGCTGCCATATCCACTTTCACCTCATTCTAAAAAGATTTTCCCGAAAATCCCGCCATTTCTAGAGGGAAAAACGAGTTAATGTATTACGGCAAACGGTTTAAAAACCTATTTTTACGAGGGAAGCGAGGGCAAAAAACCTGTTTTCCAGAGGGGAAAATAGCCTATTGGTAGGTTTCTTCCTGGCTTTTCTTGTACTTCCAGACGAGGAATCCTGCGAGCGCAACGGCAAGCAAGATTATCACGGGCGTGAGGTCAAAGCCCTGCTGTAGGGGAATAAAATCGGAAGACTGCTGGGGGTTGACGCACGCCTGGTACTTCGACTGGAGTGAATTGTATTCCGTTTCCACTGCGCTGAGCTTGGATGGAAGGCGCTGGAGGTCTGTAGTCCGGCCGCGGCTTTTCAGCAACTGGATTTCCTTCCACTTGGCGGAAATCGAGTCAGCCTCGGTTTTCAGCCCGCATTGCGAGAGGACGGCCTGGCTGTAGAAAATATTTTGGATTGAGGGGCTGAGCTCATTGTACTTGGCGTTCACGTCCACGCTGAGCTTCTTGTAGGAAAGCGAGGTTATGGAATCGTTGACCCATTGCGCTTTCGCCTTTTCGAGGCTCTCGAGGTTCTGCCAGGGCTTGAGCGAGCGCAAGGTTTCAAGCAAATCCACTTTCAGCTGCAGGTTTTCAAGGGTTTTCGCGATGTTTTCGTTGTCCGGGGCCGGAATGCTTGACTTGAAAATCTCGGCGCGCTTTTGGAACAGCGCGTTGTTGTAATCGTCGTAGGCTGCAATCAAGTCTTTGGCTTTCGAGTAAAAGCCCTTGTAGTAAGACATCAGCTGGCTTAGGCTGTAATCGCTGTAGTCGTTCTCGAACTGCGACTCCTGCACAACCCCGTCGTTCACCAGCCCGTTCACATCAAGGGCAAGGTTCTGGAGGAAGGCAAGCTTGGAGTCGATGGTATCGAAGGAAACGTCAGGGTAAGACTGCTGGGTTTTGGAGCTCAAGGCGCTGAGGGAACCTCGGTTGCGGTCAATGGCTAGCCCGAGCTGGCTCGACGTGGTTTGCATGCCGCCGAAAGAAATCTTGTTTTTCTTTATGTACTCCTGGAAAACGCCGTAGTCGAAAACCGAAGGCCCGACTGAAGCCAAGAGCTTTTCGTTGAACATCACTTCCCCCGTGTCTTGGGATACCACTACAAAAATCCGCTGGGGGGAATAGATTGATGGGGAATAGATGTAGTAATACTCAGAGAGGACGAAAAACGGCTTTGGAAAGGAAGCCACGCCGGAATCAAGGTAAGGCCTTGCATTTTTCAAAGCTTCCTCCAAGGAAACTGCATTGGCCGGCAAGGCAAGCGAAAGCAGCGCAAGAGTGAAAACCAAAAGCCTTTTTTGAATCATGACTTCATTAATTTCGCCTGATTTAAAATCATAGCGAATTGCATAAATAGTTGAAATTCGATTGCAATTCGCTAACCCTGCGAGCAGCTCAAGCTGCGAGATTTTTCAGGCAAACGCGGTGCAAACATGAAAATCAGAGTGGTGCTGGTTGAACCCAAATGGGACATCAATGTGGGCAGCGTTTGCAGGGCCATACGCAACTTCCGTGCGTCCGAACTCGTGCTGGTCAACCACACTGCACCCCTGGGCCCGGAGGCAGTAAAGTTTTCAAAGCACGCGAAAAACATCTTGAAGAACGCGAGGAAAGTGAAATCCATCGGCGAGGCAGTGGAAGGATGCACCATAGTCGTGGGCACTACGGGCGTGGTCAAGAGGTTCGGCAAGAAAAGCTTGAAGAAGTGCGTTTCCGTGAGCGAATTGCCTTCAAAATTTTCCAAGGGCGACAGGGTTGCCCTACTGTTCGGAAACGAGGAAAGGGGCTTGGCGGACAAGGGTCTTCAAGAGTGCGACTTGGTTTCGTTCATTCCAACCAATCCCAATTACCCGGTCTTAAACTTGTCGCACGCCGTTGCGGTGTTTCTCTACGAGATTTACGCTTCCAAGCCCACAGCAGGAAAACTCTTGTACACGCCTGCCTCGCGAAAGCGAATCGCGCAATTGGAAAAAATGTTCGGCGATTTCACCGCACAAAACCCGGCCGTACGCAATAAGAAAACCGTTTCGACTGCATTCAAAAGGATTTTGCGCAGGGCCCGGCCTTCGCAGGAAGAAGTCCAGGCACTCTACCCCGCATTCTGAAAATCGTTGGTTGACAGATGCCAGCGTTTCTTTTGGGGGTAACGGACCTTTTCTTT
>DUGE01000023.1 GCA_013331595.1 Microcaldota archaeon
GCGGAATGTAAGCAAAGGAATGCAGCGCAAGAAACATTTAGAGTCGTTCCGCACGCGCACTTACCACCGGCGTTCGATGGTTGAGGCGGCTTTCGGCCGCCTCAAGCGTGGTCAAGGAGGTTTCGTGAAAAACCGTTTGTGCCGGACGATTAAGGGGGAGTTGTCGTTGAGGTTCGTCAACGACAACCTCAACCTATTGAAAGCATTAACCCGACTTTTTCAACAAAGCCTTTTTAGCCCCCTGTTATTTATTAGCTGCAAGCCAATAAATTTTTATGGCAAAAACCGCGCTGTCCATAATCGACTTTCTGAATTCCCATCCGAAAATTGGTAAGTATGATTATCCTTTTTCTCATCAGCAGCATGTTTTTTTGGATCTAACTGAGAACGTCGGGCCTGCAATTGCTAGGGAATTGCAAGAAAAGTATGGTTTGGAAACACGGCTTACTGGCCATCCGTTAATTGTTGAAATTCCCTTTAAAGGGCAAAGGTACAATCCTCACCTTATTGCCTTAAGGGCGCACATTCGCTCTCGCCGTTCATCAGAAAGATCTGCTACCCGGGCAGATGGAGCAGCGGTAGTTCAATTAAGGCGGCTGCTGAGCGCTTTAGTTGAAGCGCGAAGGCATCTTGATCCGGCCGCGCATCAAACTTTCACTGAGCATGTTAAGGCAAGATTGCGGCGTCTGCAGAAATTGTAATTCGTGTTCAATCCAATATCGGGCTGTGCGTTAGCCAATCGCCGTAAGGTAGTTCGGCAGGGCGAAAGGGTTTTTAATCTACTTTCGTTGCTTGTTATATAGCAATCTCGGAAAGTAATTCGGCATTTTGCCGAGATTGCTAGTCGCAAACCAAGAGAAATCAACCGAAAGACTTTCTTGGTTTGCTATAAGTTCGTTAGTCAATCGACGTTTTTTGTTTTCTTGTTTAATGGTAGGTAGTACAGGATGGGTTTCGACCAGCTGAAAGTAAAGATTGCGGGAGAGATTGCACTATCGCTAGATCCGGGCGGCGCAATGAGGAAGTGGCGCGAAGTCTTTAGCGTAAGTCAGAGCGATTTGAGCCAATTCCTCAAGATTTCCCCTTCAACCATCAGCGATTACGAGTCCAACCGTAGGAAAAGCCCTGGCATTGGCGTGGTAAAGCGCTTTGTTGACGCGCTTTTCGAAATCGACATGCAGAAGGGCGGCGAGTTCGTAAAGCGCCTTGCTGAAGCGGAGCCTGAGCAGAAGTTTTTCGAGATTTTTGATTTCGCCAAGGCTATTGACGGAGAGGCGTTCGTGAAAGCGATTAAGGGCAATTGCCTCGCGTGCAAGGAAAACCTTCCCAAAACCCAGCTTTTCGGTTCCACGATAATCGATTCAGTTAAAGTCATCCTCGAGTTGCCCTACGAGAGCTTCGTAAAGATTTATTCCACCACTTCCCAAAGAGCTTTGCTTTTCACCGGCACAACAACCGGCCGCAGCCCCATGGTTGCAGTGCGTATTGCGCCAATAAAGCCTGCGATGGTCGTATTGCACGAGCTTCCGGAAGACAAGGTGGACAAGCTGGCCGTGAAAATTGCCGACAGCGAGGGAATCCCGCTTATTGTCACGAAATTGACGCTTGAGGAAATCAAGAAAGCCCTCAAGGAATTCCAGTAGCCTTTTGCTTGGCTAATTCTATACCTTAAACCAGCTAAAAGTATAAATACTAGTTATACCCTAGTATAACCAGTGGTAAGAATGGTTTTTGCGACTGTTACGGTTGGTCCTAAAGGGCAGATTGTCTTGCCTAAAATCTTTAGGGACAACTACGGTTTTGCCCCGGGAACCCAAGTGGTAGTTGAAGAGAAAAACAAGGAGCTAGTGGTAAGAAAACCGGCAAGTGATATCGTGAAGCTTTGCAGGGAGGCTGCCCGGGAAATAGCTGGGTCTGGCAAGAAATTAAACCTTGACCCCCATTGGGGTTATGAAGGTCAGATGGAGGAGCGTTTCAAGCATGTACTACCTGGACGCAAACGTTTTCATAAGCGCGGTAATTGACGCACAAACTCTGGGGGATAATTCCGGGCTAATTTTGGACAAAATAGCAAGAAAAGAATTGTCCTGCACCACTTCCCTACTTACCCTTGACGAGGTTTGTTACGTAATAGGACAGAACAAAGATAGGCGCACTGCAATCCGGTTTTGTGAAAACTTTCTCGAGTTGCCTATTAATTTTGTGAATGTAGATAGGCAGATTATGGCCAGTTCTTTTGATTTGATGAAAGAATTTCCATTACTGCCGAGGGACGCAATTCATGCTGCAACCGCAAAATCAAGGTATTTGACTAAAATAATTTCCGAGGATGCTGATTTCGACAAGTTGCCCGAGTTTCAAAGACTTACAATTGCCCAAGCGGCACGTCTTTAATTTCTTTTTCCTAAATTTTTGCTATGGCTAAATTCGAGTTTGTCAACTTCAGCTTCAAGCCCGAAGAGTTCCTTGTCGAGGAAATCGGCGCAGACGGCACGCTGTTCGAGTTGGACAAGGCTTTCGCCTTGGGAAAAGGTGAAGACCAGGCTCTTGAAAGGGATTATTTCACGCACTTCGTCCTGCAAAAGCGCGAGTGGAATACCGCCCAGGCTCTAGGGGCGTTGGCGCGCTTTCTCCACATTAAGCACTTGCGCTTTAATTTTGCCGGAACTAAAGACCGCAATGCCCTGACAACCCAGCTGTGCAGCGTTTTCGCCTTGCCTCCGGATAGGCTGGAGCAGGCGAAAGGCAGGGTTAAGGACGTTCAAATTAACGGCTCTTGGAAAGCGCGTGGGAAAGTTAAATTGGGCGATTTGCAGGGCAACCGCTTTACAATAACGCCCACTGCGGAAAACTGTGCAGGGCTGATGCCCATCGCCTCGCGGGTTTTAGTAAAGGCGCATTCCGCGAAATTCCTTTTCCCTAACTTCTTCGGCCTTCAACGGTTTGGCTCAATACGCCACAACACCGCGGAAGTGGGCAGGCATATTCTGCGCGAGGAGTTTGAAGCAGCAGTAATGAATTACCTTGCCTTCAGCGAAGGCGAGCGGGATGAAGAGAGCGTTGCGGCGCGCAAGCGCCTTGCTGAAGAAAAAGATTTTGCGAAAGCCGGGGAGTATTTCCCGCGGCATTTGAAGTACGAGCGCATGCTGTTGGAGCACTTGGCGCAAAACCCCAAGGATTTCGTCGGGGCGTTGGGCAAATTCCCGCGCTCTTTGCTCTTGATGTTCATCCACGCTTTCCAGTCGAAGTTGTTCAACCTGTTTTTGGAAGAGCGCCTGCGCAAGGACAAGTTGTGGCTGCTTGAGGAGAAAGGGAAGCTCATAGGGAGTGATTCTGTTTTGACCGAGGAGGAAATAGCGTTGCTTGACACTGAGGGCATCCCGCAGGATTCGTTCAAGATAAAGCAAATGCCTTTCCTCTCGTCGAAAGGAAGCGAGCGGCCGTTTTTCGCCGAGCTGAAGGAATTCCAGGTGCTGAACGAAAACCCCCTGACCTTGAGGTTTTCCCTTGACGCAGGCTGTTATGCTACTGTTGCGTTAAGTTGGCTATTGAAAGAATAAGTAGTTATTTTTTCCTGCTAAGTACTAATAGTATCTTGAGGGTTATGGGGTCGGTTACTTCCTTGGCGCCGTGAACGTGGACTAATTCGCCAGTTTCCGGGTGCTTGAATGCAGTTTCAGTATGCCGCTTGAACCCTGCTTTCTTGAGCATCCTAACTGCTTCCCGCGCGTGCATTGCCGTT
>DUGE01000075.1 GCA_013331595.1 Microcaldota archaeon
CGGCAGTACGAAAAGTATGTTTATCTTTCCGTTCGTCTTCATTTCATCTTCAGTGTAGGAGCAGGCCCGGCGGCTCCGGTCATTATGTTCTTAAGCGAGATTATCAGCGCTATGTAGATGTATTGATTCCAGTAATACGCCTGGGACAAAAAAAGGGATGAGACCACGAACGCCGCCATCGAACCGGCAAAGGCATACGCGCAGAGCCTTGTCCTGTTGTTTCCCGGAGGCAGTTCCGAAAGGACTATTATTTTTTTAAGACTCCTGAACCCCTCCCAAAGAAACATCATATACAAGACGAGCCCAAGCACTCCGAGCTCCACCGCTATTTGTAAATAAGAATTGTGGGCCACAAGCCATTTGCCCGTAAAACCCTGCTCTCGTTTTCTTTCCCCTTCCGTAATGGTGTAGTTCTTTATGCCTGAGCCCAGCGGCTCTTTTGCAATGGAGGCCAGCCCCCTTTTCCATATTGCAATCCTTCCCATCTTTTCGTCAGAGTAGCTGTAATCATTCGTATCAAATGAAGACATGAACCTCGCTTTATAGTCCGAAGGAAGCAGCGGCAGAACTATTGCCATTACAAGTACAGAGATGATGGCAAACTTCATTTTTCTTTTCTTGTATTTAAGTATGAAAAAAATGAATAAGCCAAACAGTACGCCCAGATACCCGCCTCTTGAGCCCGTAAAAAGAATTGCAAGAAGGTTGACAGCGGCAACGCCAGCATAAAATGATTTGGAAATCACTCCTTTGGAAACGTTATAGAAATAAAGCGCCAAAGGAACCGCCATGGCAAAGGCCACGGCAATGTCGTTTGGATTGTTGGACGAAAGCATGGATATGCCCGTAACTCTTCTTGTGCCATCATGATCAAAGATGATCTGTCCATCATAAAAGGCCGCCACGGTGCGCGCCGCCATAATGCTTGAGCATATCAATATCACAATAACGGTAATATTGAATTTTCTATAATCCGCAGCTACCAGCAAGATAAGATAGAACACCGCGAACACCTTAAGATACGAATTGAGCCAGAAATCCATGGAGTTCGCAGGCCAAATCGAGAACGGAATAAGGGCGGCCGTAAGCAGTTCCAGGAGGGCAAAGAGCCGGAACCCCTTTTCCTTAAGAATGGAGCCCTTGTTCCCCTCCAGAAGTGAAAAAATTAGGGCCGAAAAAAGCGCCACCTTGGTTATCTGTATTTTTTCAAGCGCAGGTAAAATTTCATACGGCCGCCCATACATGAATACGAGCGCGACAAGGACGAAAACGAAGGTTACGGAATTATGTTTTCTCCTGACATCCATCTTGCCGCCTACGATAGCAACTCGAGAAATTTTTCAGCATAGCGCTTTGATGAAAACCTCTTCTCAACTATTTCCAGACTTCTTTTTCGCATTCTCTCACTGATGGCAGGATTCGATAAAAGGCATTCCATTCTGAAAGCCAAATCTTCAGCATTGCACGGTTCAAAAAGGAAGCCGTTGCCGCCGTCCTCTATTATGTCGGGTATGGCCATTGCGTCCGCCCCAACCGCGGGCTTTCCGCAGGCCATTGCCTCGAGCAACGCGAGGCCCTGGGTTTCGAACGTCGATGCGGTTGCAAAGCAGTCCCCTGCGGCGTAGTAAAGCGGAAGCTCGTCGGGCTGGAGGAATCCCGTGAGCACAAAATCTTTTTCCAGGCCTTCGTCGGCAATGAGCGCTTCCAGCTGTTTCCTGGCAGGGCCTTCGCCCGTTACAACGAATTTTGTCTTGAACTGCCCGCGCGTGCTCTTCAGCACTTCCCCTGCAGCCTTGATTACCACGTCCACGTTTTTCTCCTGGCTCAGGCGGCCGGCGACCAAAACTATTTTTTCCGCGCCAAGGATGTTTTTCACCACGCCATTGTCAAGCGAAGGATTGAATTTTGCCGTATCAACCGCATTGGGCAGGACTATGCTTTCCACTCCCTTGTCCGCAAGGATTGCCTGGGTTGTCTTCGAGGGCGAGGTTACCACGTCGAACTGCGAGTAGAATATTTTAACGGCCTTCCATGCGATCCTCTCGGCGGTTTTCCCAAGCATTTTTTTCGCGGCAATGGGAACCATCGTGTGGAAAGTGCCCACGAGCGGGATTTTCAGGTCTTTCGCAGTTTTAATCGCCGCAAGGCCCATTGAAGCGAGCGCGTGGCTATGCACTAGTTCGATTTTCTTTCCTGCCGCAATGTCTTCGGAGCTGAACGGGAAAATCGCGATTTTATACTGCGGGTAGGGCGGAAACCGCACTGAAGGGAAGAAGAACACGCGCTTGTCTTTGTTTGCCTCGCGGGCTTTCCTGTCGCCGGAAGAGAAAACGAAAACCTCGTGGCCCCTGGCCTGCATTTCGTCCCTGTAATTTACCATGGTGGTTACTACGCCGTCGACGTTCGGCAGGTACGTGTCGGTAAAAAACGCTATTTTCAAGCAAAACCCCCTTCATTTTTTTTCACCGGTTTTCCCGGAAACAACCGCTATGATGAAAACGCAAGAAGATAAAGGACGAGGAGGATGGAAAGCACGAGTATGGCCGGTGCGACGATGCGCGTTATTGCGACCACGGAATTTATTGTGGAGGTCAGTTCGCTTTGCTTCCTTCCGCCAAGCACGCTTATGGAAATGCGCTTGGAAAAGAATGCGGCCTTGCACTCCTGCAAATCTTCCAGCGCCGCGCCGGCACTCTTCCTTATTTCCCTCAAGAGCTTTTCGTTGTCCGTGCCCTTGCCTATAGGATTGTGCACGCCGCCCAGCTTGTTTACCGAGTGCGTGTCCGTAGAGAAAACATCCGCCCAGGAGAAGCCGTAGTCCTTGAGTGCAAGCAATGCCCTGGCGCGGAATTCCGGGATTATGTTGTTGCCGTCAATGAGCACAATGCAGTATTTTCTTCCGGCAATCTCGAAAACCGCCGTTTTCAATCCAGCCTGGCCAATGCCCTTTTCAATGGAAAAATCCCGCAGGGTGTTTTCGGCAACGCCCATTTTGAATTTGCTTTCTTTAGCAGGGGAAAGTGCGCCAACAGCGTCCTGGAACTCGTAATACTCTTTGCTTCCAATTCGGAAGATGCTTCCGTCAGTGATGGAATTGTGCCTGTCAACGATAACGGCATCACGCCACTCGCGCAAGGCAAGGTTTTTCAGTGCAATGCCCATGGAAAGCTCGACGTCCTCACTGCTTTCCGGAGCGCGGGACAGCGTGAGGAACGCTTTTTGCCTGAACCCAAAACCGGCAACGCTCGCGGAGCCTTCCTTTTCCTTGACGAACGACGCGGTTGAAGCGTAGCTCGTTTCTTTCTTTCTTGCTATCTCCTCCAAAGCAGTTTTGGCAATAAGCGCGTGGCTGGAAGAGTGCACGGGGTTGAAATCGTGGATTACGGTTGAATGGAAGACGAAGCACGGCGCTCTTATTGCAGGCGAGATTTTTTTCGAGAGCAGCGTGGGAAATTCGCTTCCGCCCAAGTTTCCGAAAGGCCCGTAGTGCACTTGCGGCGAGAGGAAAAGCGCCTTGGGCTTTCCGGACTTGGTTTTGAACATCACGCCTTCGACGTTAGTCTGCACTGACTCGCCCATTTCAGCAAGAACTTCCTCGAACTCCTTTTCCCCGGTTGTCCACTGGGCGAAAAACAATGCCATTGCCTGGATTGTTGAAATGCCGAAATTGCGCTTGGCAGGCGCGTTAATCACGTAGAAAAGCGCCCAGAGGCCGAGCAATAGAATTCCCGCTGCAATGGCCAGCTGCAGGAACGCTATGGCAATTGAGCCAATGTGCAGGCCGGTTTCGAAAACGCCGAACTTCTGCCAAAACCACAGGAACGCCATGTTGAAGAACGCCTGGCCGAAAGCCGCGGGAAACGATTTAATCCCGAGGTTCAAGCCAACGAAAGCCGCGGCAAACCAAAATACGAACACCAGGGCGTTGGTGACAACTATTCCAGTCAAAACCTGGCCGGTTGCAATGCCGATGAAATACCCTATGCTTGCCAAAACCGCGGCGCAAGCAGCTATGAATGCGTAGTACTTGAACGGCCTCCTCTCGTAAATCCAGGCGAGCGAAGCTGCCAAAAGCGCAGGCAAGCCTAAAAGCAATACGCCCTCGGCGCCGCCGAAAACCAACGCCTCCCCAAGGCTTTTGCCTGCGAAAAGCCTGTAGGCAAAGCCAGCGAGGAAAGTCGCCAATATGAGGTTTATGAGCGTCTTCCTCTGGCGGGGGATGGGCTTCAGCATGCGGCTTACGCTAACCGCCTTCTCACGCTGGTCTATGGCCACCATTCCTCCACTCCCACTTTTAAGCTATCGAATAACCGTTTTAGTAAAAGCACGNNTTTGCCAAGTTAAAAATACTGCGCCTGCCATATCCTTTGAGATGGTTTAAATGAAAGTATGCCCCTCGTGCGGTTCGACCGAAGTGCAAAAACAATTTGTTGGGGCCTTTTGCGTCGACTGCTTCGCCAAGAAAGAACTGTTCACGCTGAAAGAGTTCGCGTTCCAGCTGTGCTCCCGCTGCGGCAGGGTGAAGCAAAAGGAACAGTGGGTTTCGCCCTCGCACAAGACGCTTAGCGACATCCTGCGCTCGAAAATAAAGTCCGACAAGGACTTCGACATCCGCACGGAATTCACGCTTGGCAAGACAACCGTTGACGCGAAAACGGTTTTGACCTTCCACGTTGATGGTTCCAGCGTACGGCAAGAGCGGGTTTTCGAAATTCCCCTGGAAAAGAAACTCTGCCTCGAGTGCGGGAGGATTACTGGCAGCTACCACGAGGCCATAATCCAGCTGCGCGGCGACCCTGAAGTGACCGCAAGGGTGGCAAGGAAGCTTGAGCGCATTCTCGGCGAAAACATCGTGAAGACCGAGGAAAAGCGCGAGGGCAACAATTACTTCATCATCACGAAACAGCTTGCTTTCTCCGCACTATCAACCTTGAAGCTGCGGCACTCGCTTTCCCACAAGCTCGTTGGGGTCAAGGAAGGCAAGCGCGTGTTCAAAATAACGCTTTTAGTGAGGGTCAATTCGCCTGAACAGAAATCCGGAATTGAATAAGCAAGGTTGTAATGAGAATGCCTGGAGCAATCCGATATCCGCGTTTGCATGACCTTTTCCGTGCTAATCATGCAAACAAGATTGCAAACAAATGCATCAAGAAACTTTCTGACCGTCAAGTCAGTGCCATGCGGATGATAATGGGTCAAGAACTTCCTCGGTACGCGCCGTTGGAATCAATGGTTACGCTCGACTTGGTTGCAGAGCGATTGAAAGCCTCCGACTTGGATGGCGTAAGGGGAATAGAGCCGGTGACCAGGCAAAAGCTTTTCGACGCGCTTCGAAAACACTCGCTTGACTTCAAATCAGAATAAATAGCCTCTATTTGTACCGCAGGAAAACCCCGATGCCGCTGAAAGTGCCGCGGAACTGCTGGCCTTCCGGCGTTTCCTCGGAAACGAAAATAACTTCTATCCCCTGCACTTCCCCATCGCTAATCAAATCCGAGACGATGTTCTTTCCGTCTTCCATTACCTCAAGGTCTTCGGTCACGATAAGCCTGTTGGCGCGCTTGTTCGCAAGCGCGTTGCGCACGTTCTCAACGCCCCAAACCACTATGCCGCCTTTTGCAGCTTCGGCGAGGAATTCGTTCAAAAGTTTTTTCTCGACAATCGACTCTTGCTCGGCAATCATCTCGCTCGCCTTCTCAAGCAATTCCCGCAGGCCGTAATCGTCCGTATAGCCCGTGTCGACCATGCCGATGATTTTCAGCTGGTAGTTGAACGGCTTCATCTTCAGGAAGTTTTCCTTCGCAGGCCCGGGCCCGCCGACAATCACGCCCTTGAAGTTCTTCTGCTCGAGGAAAGCGGCCATGGCCTCGCCCACGCGCTTGTAGTAATACTCGATTCCCTCTTCCGCCAAACGCTGAAATCGGGCACTCGATTGCCCTCCCTTGTGCACCTTCTGGTGTGCGGTTGATTCCAGCCTCTTGATTATTTTTATCGTCTTGCCGCGCAATACTGCAACGGTGCATTCCTTACCGTCCATTACGACGAGTCCGTAAGTCCCTGCAACGTCCAACAATTCTTCCAGTGGCTCAATGACAAATTTCGATTCGCACCTGTAGAATTGCACTGGCACCGGCATGGGCGGGACTATCGAATAAATTTGGATGTCCGTCTTTCCCTCGCTTTCCGAAACGTTCCCGCAGAAGACGGCCATGCCGTTCTCGGGCGGCTTGTTCGCGCCCTTCAGGAAGTGCATTATTTTTTCAAGCGCAGACTGAACGTTTTTCTTGGTGGTCGCGCTCTTGATGTTTGAAGCTTGGCCGTACTCGTCGCGCAGCTTGTTAACAATTTCAGAAAGCGCATACCCCGGGGTAATGTAGACGCTGATCAGCTCCGTGCCCCGGCCTTGGAATTTTTTTATGGCCTGCAGTTGCTTGCGGAACTCGTACAATGCTTTCGACTCTGAAGACATTTTTCAAGCACTTGCGCCTTATTTTTTCCTTGTCCACTCGGCAAGTTTTTTTCTAAATTGGTCAACGACGCTCTCTTGAGAATTTAAGCCCACCAACCAAGATAAAATTATGTGGTGCCCGGGATTATCAAACATGTCTCCAAGCTTATGCCATTGTTTAAGCTCTCGTTGCCTTTGCTCGTACGTTTCTTCAGGATACCTGCTGCCTAAAGCTTCATGTTCTCGTCTTTTTTCTTCAGCAAAACTTTGCCACAATTCTTTGGTGCGTATCAGTAATCTTTCCGCTTTTTTTCTGCCTATCATTTCTATGAGCTTATCGAAATCTTGCAATTGTTTTTTCTGCAATCGTAATGGCGGATTATGATATAATCTTCCGGCTACTGCGCTTCCGAATAATTCTTCTTGTTTTTCTTCCAAAATTTCCTCATCTTTCAATTGTTCGGTTATGCGCCTGGTAATCAAATAATGGCCGATTTCATAGCCCACGGCATCTTCTCCCCGTTGGCTTAAAATTCCGCTAGCTTGAAGGATAAACTCTTTAAGTGGAATTTTATGGAACGGCCTGCCGCTAAACGAATCAAGGACCGCTCTACCGTGCTGTTTGCCGAGTGCAATGAGCTTTTCAGGGATCCAGGTTTTCTTGCGTGGTTCAACCATATCCTAATTTTGAAAATAAGCCTATATAATGCCTGCATCAGCGTTTTTGAATATCTTATTTTCCTACTCGCCGCCGAGGGTTTTCTCAATAGATTTCTTGACGCGCGGAGCTTCGTAGGAAGAGCGGATGAGGGTAGTCTGCCCGCGAATGCCTTTTCCACTCTGAACGGTTGAAATGAGGCCAAGCATTTCCAAATCATGCAAGTACTCGCGGTACCAGCGCGAAGTGCGCGGCTC
>DUGE01000011.1 GCA_013331595.1 Microcaldota archaeon
GAGCAAGAACATGACCGTTTGCGGTGATGGTGGCATGATTACGACGAACGATGCCGAGCTTGCGGAAAAAATGGGCATGTTCCGCGACCAGGGCCGCAAGGACAAGTACTTGCACGAGATGGTGGGCATGAATTTCCGGCTGAGCGAATTGCACTGCGCATTGGGCAGGGTGCAACTGAGGCATTTGGGCGAGTGGACCGACCGCAGGAGAGCCCATGCGGCTCTTTACAAAAAATTGCTTGACCCGGCGAAAGTGGGCTTGCCTTTCGAGGCTGATTATGCAAAACACGTTTTCCACATGTTCGTGGTGCGCGTTAAAAACCGCGACAAGCTTGCCGCCTTGCTGAAAGACCAGGGCATTGAAACTGGCGTTCATTACCCGATTCCCGTGCACCAGCAGCCTGCAATGAAATCCTTTGCCAGAGGCCCGCTGCCCGTAACAGAAAGGATTGCCGGCGAAATACTTTCGCTTCCGATGTCGCCGGAATTGAGTGAAGAGGAAATACGTTTCGTGGGCGAAAAGGTCAACGAGCTTGCAGAGCCATCATAACTTAAATCTTGAGAAGGGTTTGAAATGAAAATTGTTGTCGTGGGCGTCGGCGCGTGGGGCAAAAATCACGTCAAGACCCTTGCCGAATTGCGCGGGGAAAAGCTTGTGGATGAGGTTTTCGTTTGCGATTCGGACAGCGAGAGAGCAATGGCGTTAGCGAAAGAATTCGATTGCGTTGCGGTTTCTTTCGATGACGTGAAGAAAGGGCAGTTTGACGGCGTTGTTGTTGCAACCCCATCGCCCACTCACTATTCCCTGGCAAAAGACGTTATGAGTTCGGGAAAGGAGGTCCTGGTGGAAAAACCGCTTGCAATGTCATTCGAAGATTCAATGCAATTGGTCAAGCAGGCTGAAGAGCAAAAACGCTTGCTCATGGTCGGCCATGAGTTTCGCTTTCACCCGGGAATTCAAACGCTCACGAAAATGCTCCATGCAGGCGAATTTGGAAAAATCATCATGCTCTCGGCGAATCGGTTTGACTTCCGCGCGCCGCGCAAGGACATGGGCGTTCTTCTCGCACTGGCGATTCACGACATCGACCTGTTTTCATACCTTTTGGAAAGCCAGCCAAACTCAGTTCAAGCTTCTGCAACCCACTTTTTCCAGCAGGGAATTGAAGACCACTGCACGCTGGCGTTAGATTTTGCGAATGGCGTCAAGTGCTTTGCACAGGAAAGCTGGATTCAGCCTGCGTACGGCAAAACCCGCGAGTTCATAGCAGTGGGTACGGAAAAAACGGTGAAAATCGATTTCCTCAACCTCGAGTCAATGCAAGTCTCTAACTCAAGGTTCTTCGATGACGGCGGAATTCTAAAAGCGGAACCCGGGGAATTTACAACCGTTACTTTCGGGCGCAAGGAACCACTGAAAGAGGAACTAAAGCACTTTATCGAATGCATCAGGACCAGGGCAAGGCCTTTGGCCGACGGCATCGTTGGCGCGAACGCCGTTCACATAATCGAAAAGGCGTTCGAGTCAATCGAAAAAGGCGGGAAAATAAAAATCTGAACTGCAGGCGCCAGCAAGCGATTCCAGTTATTTCACTAACCTTTCCAAAAAAGTTCCGAATTCCTTTTTCAGCTCCGGCCTCTGCAGCGCAAGGAGTACGTTCGACTTGAGCCACGCAAGCTTGTCCCCGCCGTCGTAACGCGTTCCTTCAACGAAACAAGCGTAAACATCTTGTTTTTCCAATAATTTTTTCACCCCATCAACCAACTGCACTTCACCGTTCTTTCCGGGCTCTCGCTCCAAAAGAAAACCCATCAGTTCCGTGGTGAAGACGTAGCGGCCGAAAGTCGCCAGCTGTGAAGGCGCTTCGGCCACAGAAGGCTTTTCAACAATGTCCAGTATTTTGAAATCGCCCTTGAAAGGCTCTGTTTTCACTATCCCGAAGCGCGAAACCAGTTCTTTTGCAACTTTCTCTATGGACATTACGCTTCCGCCAAGCTCCCTTGCCTTGGAAATCATTTGCCCAATTGCAGGAGTGCGTGAAACGAAAATGTCGTCTGCAAGCATTACGGCAAAAGGCTCGCCGGCCACTTCCTTCGCAGCGCACGCAACCGCATGGCCCAAGCCCAACGGCTTGTCCTGCCTGACGAAGGCAAGGCTTGCCTTTTCGTTAATGTGCTCAAGCTCCTCAAGCATCTCGCGCTCTTTTTCACGCATGGTGTTGCGCCTTTCTTGCAGCGTAGGGTCAAGCCGTGAGGAGAAATGCTCTTCAATGGCGCGCTTTCCTGGGCCGGTGACGATTATTATTTCATCAAGCCCTGCGGCAACCGCCTCTTCCACCACGTATTGAATCATCGGCTTATCCACCAGAGGAAGCATTTCCTTCGGCTGCGCTTTGGTTATGGGCAAAAACCTAGTTCCTAATCCTGCTGCAGGCAAAACCGCTTTGCGAACCCTCGTGAAAACCATTTTGCACAACTCACAAAATTCTTTTTTCGCAATGTTTGGAAAGTCCTCGCCAAAAATTTTGCATTTCCGCTAAAAAACCCGAAACCCTAAGTCTATCAAACCATTACGTTCAGTTACCAGCAGATTCCCTCATAATTCCCGCCTGATTTCCCAGGTAAAATTCTGCGGCCATCGTACACGTGCTTCGAGCCGTAAATGTCCTCCTTGAATTCCGGCCAGGCAGTAAGCACAAAAATGAAATCGCATTTTGAGATAACGTCTTTTGCATTAGAGGCATAATTGATTTTGCTTCCAAAAATCTTTCTTGCATTGTCGGTAGCTTCAGGATCAAAGGCAATTACCTTAGCGCCTTCGCTTACCAGAGCATTAACTATCGGAATTGCACGGCTTTCGCGCATGTCGTCAGTGCCTGCCTTGAAAGCCAAGCCCAGCACTCCGACGGCCTTGCCCTTGAAGCTTCCCTCGCGCCTGCACGCCACTTCAACAAGAAGCAAAGGCTGTTTCTCGTTAATGGCCATTACGCTCTCGAGCACTGCAGCGGAAATTTTTTCTTGCTTAAATTTTGCCACTAGCGCCTTGACGTCCTTGGGAAAGCAGCTTCCGCCGAAGCCAATGCCGGCCTCTAGGAACTTCGGCCCGATTCGCGAATCCAAGCCCATTCCCTTGGCAACTTCGTAAGCGTCTATGCCGAGCTTCTTGCCCAAATTGCCGATTTCGTTGATGAAGGAAATTTTGGTTGCGAGAAACGCGTTTGAAGCGTATTTTATCATTTCCGCGGTTTTCAAGTCTGTTTCCATCATGGGGCACTTAACAAAAGCAAACAAACTCGAAAGCAATGCGTAATCTTTCTTTTCCTCAACGCCGAAAACCATGCGGTCGGGGTAAAAGAAATCCTTGACTGCAAGGCCCTCGCGCAAAAACTCGGGGCTCATGGCAATGCCAAAATCCCCGCCCGATTTCAAGCCGGTCTTTTTCTCCAAGTAGCGTTTTAATTCCTCGGTGGTGCCTGGAATAACTGTGCTTTTTACCACGATTAAAATGCGTTTTCCACCACCCAGGGATTTCAATCCCATTGCGATGGAGTCGGCAGCAGAGTAAATTTGGGTTAGGTCAACTGAGCCATCTTGCCGCGAGGGCGTGCCTACGCAAACAAAAACAACATCAAAGTCCTTGAGTTTGCCGGGCATTTTAGAAACGTTTTCAACGGAAAAATTCTTGCCAATGTTTTTTTTCAGCAGGGGCTCCAAACTTTCCTCGAAAATCGGGCTCTTGCCGCTTGAAAGAAGTGAAATCTTCCGCTCGTCAGAATCCCAGCACTGGACTGCGTAGCCTCGGTCTGCAAGGCAAACACTGGTAATCAATCCCACGTAGCCTGCACCAATCACGCCGATTTTCAAATTTGTTTTTCCAGCCATTCAAAACACCGCAAGCCGCAAATTCAATAATCCCGCCTTTCTTTAAACCTGTTGCCGGAAGAAGCCTTGAAAAACCTCGCAACATTTTCATTCGTTTCAACCCAAACATTTCCATTTTCCTTCAAGAACCCGAGAGAACGCTCGAAGTCCTTTTTCTCGAAAACGTCGAAAGGGTCGAAGTAGAAATTCGCGTGAATTCCCCTGCTTGACGCAATTTCAACCGCCTTGGCAAACATATCGAAAAACTGGCCGTCACGGGGATGCGCAGGAGGCACAGTGCGGTAGCAATGGAACGAGTCGAACACGGGATAATAGTGCACGGGGCAGGACATTGCAGGCAGCTCTACGAGCGGAAACGCGTTTTCCCCCTCGGCTGGGCTTAGGAAATCGCTCCGGGACGGGAAAAACGGCAGTCCATTTGCCTTTGTCTTGGTCAAGACCGTTGAGGAGGAGTACAGGTAGCCGCGCTTTTCCAGTATCTCGTAGGCGCCGCGCGAGTTCAAGTCGCCGAAGTGCGGGGCCCTGAAGCCCGACGGCCTGATTTCCGAAATGTTTTCGCAAACGCGCTCGAACTCCACAATCTCCCACTCCTGGCGTTCAAATGGAAGGGAATTGAAAAACTCGCCTGGATTGATGACATCGTGGTTGGGGTGGGAATAAGTGTGGTTGATTATTTCGTGCCCCGCGTCGGCGATTGCGGAATGCTCGCGGGGAAACTGCTCAATCAGCTTTCCAATGCAGGCGAAGGAGGACTTAATGCCGTAGGAATCCAGGAGTTCGATTGTTTTCCGCAGTGCTTTGGCATCGCGGTCGTACTCAACGTCGAAAGTAACCGAAACCGCGCCGTTTTTGCCCTTCCAGGAAATTCCTTCGCTAGCGGAAAAGAACCGCTTGTACAATAGGGGGCTTGCAGCTTCAACAACTTTCCGCAGTATTCTTTTCATTCCAAACGCCTTTTTTCTACAGTTGAATTCAACAAAGCCAAAAACTTTTTCGAGAGTTTCGGCCAGTCGAATTCCTTCGCCTTTGCAAAGCCCTTTCCCCTTATTTTCCGCCTCAAATCCCTGTCTTCCAATAGCTTCTCGAACGCTTTCTCATACTCCTTTGGCTTCGAAGCGTAAAGTACACTCCCTCTGGCAATGCGCTCAACCTCGAAAATTCTTGAGGAAACGACCGGCTTCTTCAAACCCCAGTATTCGAAGAGCTTTATGGGACAAACGGCGTCAGTGAGAGCATTCTTGGCGAAAGGAACAAGGCAGACGTCCATGCTTGCAATCCACCCGAACGCCTGCGGCTGTGGAACGAATTGCGCCGAGACGAACACATTCTTCATTTCCCGGGCGGCGTGCTCCAGTTTTTTCCTCTGCACGCCATCGCCGATAAAATAAAAATGCACGCCATGCATTTCCCTCGCAGCGCCAAGAACTGAATCAAAATCAACCCACTTTCCGAATCCGCCCACAAAGCCAACCGCAGGCCTCTTGACCATTCCTTTTTGCAACGGGACAGGTTTTGCCCTGGCGATTGCACGCAAATCCGCACCATTTGGAACAAGCTCAACGTGCTTGCCGTATTTTCTGGCATCTTCGTAAAGCTTGAATGCGGTCGTTACGACTAAATCGCTTTTTTTCAGCGCATGGACAACTGCAGTGCGTGAAAGCGCGCTCTCAATTGGATTGGAACGGAAGGCGTGAACCAAGTCAATGTAATCGAACACAACGGGCACGCCTTGCTTGGAAAGCGCCCTGCACGCAAGTGCACATCCCCACGGCGAATAAAAAACCGCAACGTCAGCCCAGCCTGCGTATTGCAATGCATGATTCAAGAAATGCCTCTCACGCGAAACCAATTCAAGTGCGGGATTTGAGTTCACCTGCGGTCCAGGAATAACCTTGACGTTTGCAGGAATTTTTAAGTCAAGGTTTTCAGTTTTGTAAATTGCTTGGCTGGGGCCATCAACCCAAACGACCTTAACGCCTTTGGCGTTGCTGACGAGGTTTTTGAACCTGACGACCGAACCGTCGAGGCTCGAGTATTTTCCAGCGCTAAAAACAAGAACATTCACAACAATCACACAAAAATTTCCGCACCTTCATTTCCGAGTTTATTCCAAGCTCTTGTCCAAGCCAACGCGCTTGTACGCCTTGCCTGTAAAATCCTTGCGGTTGAACAGGAAGGCAGCATCAACAATCGCATTTGCCTTGATTTGCCTTGGCGCAATCTTCTTGAACGCGTCGTGCGAAACCAGGAACAAAACGCAATCGGCATCAAGCGCATCTTCAATTGAAACAATCTTGTCGTGCACCTTGCGCAGGTTCACTTCATTCACGTACGGGTCGGTTGCAACAACCTTCGCCCCGCGGCGCACGAGCTCGGGAATTATTACCCTCGAAGGAGCTTGCCTGACATCGTCAACGTTTTCCTTGTAGGCTACTCCCATCACCGCAACCGTGCTTCCCTTGATTTTCATTCCCACGTCAGCAAGCGCACTTTCCACCAAGTCAACTGCGTGGGGCATCATGCTGTCGTTCAGCTTGCGTGCGGTCATCATTAAATTCGGGTAGAATCCTTTTGCCTTCGCAGCCTTTAGAATGTAATAAGGATTATTTGGAAGGCAATGGCCGCCTACGCCCGCGGAAGGTTTGGCCTTGTAGAAATTCCATTTAGTCGAGCAGGCGTCAAGGATTTCCTGCATGTCCACGCCAATGCGTTCGCACACGAGCGCCATTTCATTGATGAACGCAATATTCACGTCACGCTGGGTGTTTTCGACAAGCTTGGAAAGCTCTGCAGTATCGGCATTGGAAACAAGAACGATTTTCCCCTCAACTGCTTTCGAGTACAATGCTTTTGCAATCTCTCCGCTTTCTCCATCTACTCCTCCGACTACGCGCGGGGTCACGCGCACGCTGTGCTCGTTATCGCCCGGATTCAGCCTTTCGGGGCAGTGGGCGAGGAAAAAATCCGTTCCACACTTCAACCCGCTTTCCTTTTCCAAAAGAGGCTTGACAACAGTCCGGCATACGCCAGGATAAATGGTGCTTTCAATGACAACAAGCGAGCCTTTCCTCAAGCCCTTGGCAACGCTCAAGCATG
>DUGE01000111.1 GCA_013331595.1 Microcaldota archaeon
CGGCCGGGCCGTAATAGGCTACTTTCGGAAAATCGGCAATGCCCATCATTTGCCCCACTAATTTTTTCTCTTGCGATTCGATGAAGCCGAAGTTTTTCGAAACAAACTCCAGCGCCGCACCCAGCCCGATCCAGCCCGCAATGTCGGGAGTTCCTGCCTCGAACCGCTCGCGGTTGTCGATGAACTTGAAGGAATGCAATTGCGCATCGCTTATGGTCCCGCCGCCCACAAAAGCCGGTTTCAAATCCACGCCCTCGCGGTGGTACAACACGCCAACGCCCGTTGGGGCGAAAGACTTGTGGCCGGAGAAAGCGAGAAAATCGCACTTCCATTCGCGCAAGTCCACTTTCCTGTGGCCCACCACCTGCGCAGCATCGACAAGCGAAAGGGCGCCCGCATCGCGCGCTATTTTCGTTATTTCAGGAACGGGCATTTTATTGCCGAGGACGTTTGAAGTTGCCGTGAATGCCACGAGGGCAGTGTTCTTGCCGACAGCGCCGGCAAAATCATCCAAGTCGAAAGCGCCGTCTGCCGAAGCTTCAACTATCCTAAGCTTGATTTTTCCATCCTGTTCCAACCGCACCCACGGAAGCAGGTTGGAATGGTGTTCCAAGTTCGTTGTCACGACTTCCCTGCGCTTTGAAAAGTCGAGGGAAAGCGCAAGCTGGTTTACTGCATCGGTGGTGTTGCGCACGTTGATGAACTCGCCCGGCCTGCCATTGAAAAAATGGGCGAGCAGGTCGTAAGTTTTCTCGTACTCGTCCGACGCGCGCTTTGCAAGCCTGTGCGCACCCCGGTGCACGTTAGCCCGGTACTCGCGATAGTACTCAAGCATTTTCTGCAATACCGGTTCCGGAGTGAGGGATGAGGCCGCGCTGTCGAAATAAACAGCTTTTCCCAATATTGGAAAATTCTTCCTGAAACTCTCTACGCCCACGAAAAACGCCCTCCTTCAACAAAATAGGAGTTTGAAGCAATTAAATTNNCTCTAGCCTGCAGCACGAAATTTGAACGAGTGCTGGCTATTGTATTACCCAGCCGCCGTCAACCACGATTTGCTGGCCGGTTACGTAATCGCTCTCGTCGCTTGCAAGATAAACGCAAGCCCAGGCAATATCTTCAGGCTTGCCCGACCTCTTCCACGGAATCATTTGCGCGAAAGCCGCCAGCGACTTGGCATCCAAATTGCCGGTATGAATGCCGGGAGTGTCAATCATTCCCGGGCAAACGGCATTGACGTTAATCTTCAAGGGCGCCAATTCGAGCGAAAGCGCGCGAGTGAAGCCCAGAACGCCAGCTTTTGTAAGGCAATAGTGGGTCAAGCCCGCATAGCCTTGGATTGCGGCAATGCTCGAAATGCTCACCACTTTCCCGCCCTTCCCCTGTTTTTTCATCTGCCTTGTTGCCGCAAGGGTGCAATTGCGCACGCCGCCCAAATTAACGGCAAGAGTCTTGTCCCAAACGTCGTCCGAATCCGCCATTTCAACAAACGGCTTTGAGGGGTAAATGCCAGCATTGTTAACGAGAATATCCAGCTTGCCGAACTTCCTCACTGCAGCTTCAACAGCCGCCTTTGCATCTGCCATTTTCGAAACGTCGCACTTCACTACAAAAGCATTTTTGCCGAGCGCGGAAGCGGTTTTTTGGGCCGAAGCCAAGTCAAAATCAGCTATCAAGACTTTCGCGCCTTCCTGCACAAAAGCCCCCACTATCCCGGCGCCGATGCCCTTGCCTCCACCAGTAACAATTGCAACTTTTCCTGAAAGCCTTCCCACCATACAATCACCTTACAATAAGAAAAACGCCATGCCGTTTTAAACGCTTCAAAACCCGGTTGTAAAAAAGGGGGAAACAAAAGATTCAGCCTTCGTCCTCGAAATAGGCCAGTTCGGGCTTGACGTCACGGACTAAAACCATGCTCGTGCCGAGCCCCAAGAACAACAGGGAGCTTTGCAGGGGCATTGCCGAACTCCAGCCGAAAAGGGCGTAGTAGAGGAAAGGCAAGTTCAAGAAATGGCCCACGAGCGCAAGCCCGCCTGCAAGGCTTACGACCAGGCCGGACAAAAACAAATTTCGCCTTATGCTTTGCGGCTCGTAGAGTGCGAAAGCGCCCATTACGGCAATCAAAATGAAGCCAACCACGCTTCAGACCGGCGGAAACCCGGCCACGCCAGCCGCAGTTGCGCCGACAACATCCTGGACGAACAAGTCTTCCAGCGCCGAGCCGGCGTAAAAAATCTCCACCAACAGAAGGAAGGCCATTGCAAGCAAAATCAAGGGCGAAACCACGGGCAGGATAACCGCCGAAACTTCCTTCTTTCCCCGCTGGGATTCCGAAATGAAATAAATGGCAATGCCCGACAGGAGGAAGCAAATGCCCGTGCTCAAATGCATTGCCGGCCAAAACGGAAGGATGCTTTTGAGGGTCGGAATGCTGAAAATCCAGCCGAGGACAACCAAAAACCCGGCTAGGGAAACAAGAAGCGACAGGCCTTTGACAATCCGCGCAGCGTCCATCTCAACCCCTGTGGAAATAATAATAGTACACTAGAACCAGGACCGCAAGCAACACTATCAACACAAGCAGGATTATTTTCGCAACCTTCTTTTCATCCTTGTTCAACTTTGCCAAGACAACCAACTCCCCATTTTTTCCTATATTCCGTAACAGGCCACGACCAAGTTTTATTGCATTAAGGTTATTTTGAAGTTATTCCGCCTAAACCATAAATACAGGGAAAATAAAAACATGATTATTATTCCAACAGGATGGCGGGACAAAAACCAGCCGGCTTCAGCCAGAAGCTTGGTGTACGCATCCAAAAACGGGTTTTGCGGGGTATAAATCCAAAGATACAGCGGGAGAATAAAGACGACTAGAATTACGGCAAAAGTAATCAATAATTTTTTTCTCTTTTCCGCCAAAGTAGTTTCAGGCAAAACACAGCACCGCAAAAACGAACAAGCATTACTGATTCGGATATTCTTCAACCTCGTCGTTCAAGACAGTAAGGTCAACGCCCGCCTTTTTGAAAAACTCGCGCGTAATCTTGGCAGCATGATATTTCTTTTCGCACACAACGCGCACAATGCCCGAGTTGATAATCATCTTCGCGCAATCCAGGCAAGGCTCCATCTTGCAATACAACGTAGCTCCCTCAATTGCAATGCCGTGCCTCGCCGCCTGGATCATGGCGTTCATTTCAGCATGCGTAGTCCTAACGCAATGCTGGTGTGTTCCGCCCTTGTCATCGTAAGCGGTTTTCATCAAATGCCCTATCTCGTCGCAGTGCTTCATTCCCGAAGGCGAGCCTACGTAGCCGGTCGATAGAATGCGGTTGTTTTTCACCAGAACCGCTCCGGACCTTCCCCTGTCGCAAGTGGCCCTTTTCGCTGCCGTGCGGGCGATTTCCATGAAATAGTCGTCCCAAGACGGCCTCACGTAATGTTGAGCTTCAGGCATAATTTCCCCACCTCTGTCCTTTCCTCATCCATGCTTCCGGAAGCGTCGATGGAATATTTCGCCATATCCATCGTTTCTTTTATCGCCCTTCCGCTCCCGCCTTCGTTCTCTATCTTTTCCAAATGCAAAAACTCTTCGAACGTTTTCGGATCCTCCTCTCGGTTGCGGGCTTTCATCCGCTCGAAACGCGCTTGGGCCGGCGCATCCAGCCTTACCAAAACGAAATCCGTTCTCGTCATCAATGCTTTCGCTTCCTCGGGATGGCGGATGGAAACGACTATGTAATTTTTCCCTTGCCGGAAATGCTCCAGAGCCTTTTCCCCGAGAATGCCGTTTCCGAATTTTGCCCTCAGCGCATTCCCCAGTTCCCCCAGATTCTCTCGGGTTACGGGCTTTCCTTCTTTCTCCAGCTCCTCCCTCAGGTAATCCGACAAAGAGTAATACTCGAATCCTTTTTTCGAGACGAAATAATCGGCCGCAGTGTCCTTTCCGGAACAATTCTGACCCACTAAGCCTACTATCATTTTTCGCTCCCACCAATAGGATAGAAACTAGGCAGTGAAGAGTTTAAAGGCTTTTTCAAAGAGACAGGATTGCCAGGGCGATTACGAGCAGTAGAATTCCCGAGTACTGGCTCACGGACAGTTTTTCCTTCAAAAACACCCTCGAGAATAGGGCGGTCAAGCCCGGCGCGGCCGAGGTGACTAGTGCAGTTACTGAAACGCCGATTGTAAGCAGTGAAATGTTGGCGGAAATCGAACCGATTGCCAGGAGTATCGAAAAAGGCACGATCAAAAACCATTGGTAGTTTGAAGACGGGAGGACGAGTTTTTTCCTTGAAAACAATGCGTAAGCCAAAACGCCTGCCAGCACTCCAGTTTCCATGAAGAACGTGGCGTTGAACGGGTTTATCGAGGAGGAAACTACTTTGGCCAGAGTGAAGTACGCACCCCAGCCTACGCACGTAAGCAAGGCAAGCCAGGTCGCCTGATCGAAAAGCCTTTTCTCCTTTTTCGAGTAACCAAGCAGAAACAAAGCCGCGAGGATCGCCGGCAGAACTACTAGGTATTTAGGCAGGAAAGGCTCGTTGAGTAGAAAGACGGAAAACAGTATGCTGAACAGTGGATAGGAGCCGGCGATGGCGAAAACCATGCTTACTTTCGAAGTCTGTACGGCCTTGAAGAAAAATATTATGGAAGCCGAGCCTACGACTGAAGAGAATAGAATCAAAAACCACGTTTCCGCCGAAGGCGGCACCAACTGCGAGAGCGAAAACAAGGCCACGACAAGAAACGGTATTGCCAAAGAATAGCAAATTACCAGTGAAGAGTAAACGTCCAGCTTTTTCAGAATAAGCTTGTTCAAAACGTTTTTCAAACTGAAAGCGAACAAAGCCAGGAAGGCGAACAGAAACTCCTGCATCGTTTCAGCCCAAGTTCATTTCGATATTGACGGAAGGGGGGATTCTTATGCGCATTACTTCCCTCAAAACGCGGTCGTCGGCGGGAATCTCGATCAAACGCTTGTGAATTCTCAATTCCCAACGCTCGTACGTGTCCGAACCGTCACCGCACGGGGTTTTCCTCGTGGCGATGACGAGCTTTTTAGTGGGCAGGGGAATGGGCCCTTGCATTTGAACTCCGGCTTTTGAAACCAAATCCCGAATCTGGGCGCAGACTGCGTCCAAGTCCTTGCACTCCCGGCTTTCGAGTTTGATTCTAGCCTTGTTCATTTGCGAAACAACCCTTTTTTATATTCAAAACAAAAACGATTTTTTTGGAAAACTTGAAAAAACTCCGGACGCGCTTGAAAACGCAACTCTCAAGCGCGCGGGAAGGAGGATTTCAAACGGTTGAACTATGCTTTTTTCGGAACCAGTTCCAAAACCACTCCTGCAGCCACAGTCTGCCCCATGTCGCGGATTGCGAACCGTCCGAGAGCCGGAAAGTCCGAATACTTCTCTACGCAGACTGGCCTGGTCGGCTTGACTTTCACGAGAGCAACGTCTCCGGTCTTGATGAAGTCCGGGTTCTTCTGCGCCGTCTGTCCGGTCTTGGGATCCTTCTTTTCGAGGATTTCCGTAATCGTGCACGCCAATTGCGCCGTGTGGATGTGGAATACGGGAGTGTAATTCTTTCCAATTGCGGTAGGATGGTTCAAAACCACGATTTGGGCGGTGAACTCTTCAACCACGGTAGGCGGGCTTTGCGGCGATCCAACGACACTACCCCTCTTGATAGCCTTCTTGTCTACCCCTTTGAGAGTGAATCCGACGTTGTCTCCCGGAATGGCTTGTGGAATCGACTGGTGGTGCATTTCAATGCTTTTCACTTCTCCAGTCAACCCTTCGGGCATTATGATGACATTCCCGGGCTTGAGTATTCCCGCTTCAACCCTTCCGACTGGAACGGTTCCCTGTCCGGTGATGGTAAAGACTTCCTGGATAGGCAAGCGCAAGGGCTTGTCGGTCGGCTTTTTCGGTTCAACGAGTTGATCGAGAGCTTCCAACAGCGTAGGGCCGTTGTACCACTCGGTCTTGTCGCTTTTCTTCGCGACGTTGTCCCCGTTGTAAGCGGAAGTCGGAACGAAAGGAATCTTGTCGACCGGATAACCCATGGGCTTGATTTTCGCAATCAACGCCTGCTTTGTTTCCTCGTATTTCAGCCTGTCGTAGTTGACGGCGTCCATCTTGTTGATGGCGACTATGAACTGCTGGACCCCTAACACTTTCAGCAAAAACGCGTGTTCGATCGTTTGAGCCTGAACTCCCTCCTTCGCCGAACAAACGAGAACAGCCGCGTCGGCTTGAGAAGCTCCGGTAATCATGTTCTTG
>DUGE01000069.1 GCA_013331595.1 Microcaldota archaeon
AAGGCCCGATTATTCCGGGTGCGTATTCTTGCCTGCAGGCTTCAACAAGCCGCTCGGCAGCATCAAAAGCCTTTTCCAAAAGCGATTCTCGCAGGGTTGCAGCAATATGCCCCACTTCAATGTTTGAAACGCGCACGTGCGTTAGCACTTCCATCTGCTCTTGCGCCGGCAGGCGCAGTATGCCGTCAAGGTTCGTCTGCCTGCGCGTGTCAATGCCCATGAGCTCCGTTTCTCCAGACAATGGAGAGTGGAAGAAGTTGAAGTTGAACTGCGCGCCGAGCACGAATTCCTCTATCACGGCGTTCTTCAGGCCTTCGGCAGTAATGATTTTCTTTTGCAGCATTTCCGTTGATTTCGCCTCGTACTCAGCGGCGTTTTTGGCTAGGAAAAAAGCGCGCTCGTAAGAGCGTTTTGCCTCGGGGGTTTTGATTATTGCAACGCGGTCTATTTCGCCAGGCACTTTGAACCTGCGTGGGAAGCGGATTCCGGCCTTTTGCATCAGGTAATACTGGTTTTTGGGAGCGTCGCGCTCTTCCGCACGCAGCAAAAACCGGTTTCCGAAAATCGGGATTTCAAAGTTGTTTTCAATGCCGTCGTAGCCCACGTAAACGGCAAAACTGCGGTTGGGCACGAAAATCGAGTTGCAATCGCGGAGTTTTCTTTGCACGCTTGGCTCGAGCATTTGCGAAAACTTGCCTAAAACAAGCGTGGAGTCAACGCAGCCGTGCTCCCTGCCGCCCATCTTGCGGGTTTTGTAGTGCTTGGAGTATAAGGATTCGCGGCCTTTCTGGCATACCACGAGGTTTTTCATGCCTTCTTGCTTGGCCCCCCGCGAGATTTCCAAGGCCGAATGCGAGCCGATGGTGGCAATAGTCAGGTTTTCCGGTGAATAGTCTGCTATAATCCTGCCCGTGTCCGGGGCTCGTTTTGAAACCATATAACTTAAAGTTTGTCCTGACTTTTAAAAGTTTACAAACGCCGAAAACCCGTTAAATACAAAAAAGGAAGGGCGCTTGGCGCGCCTGCTGAAAGCCAAAACTCCTTTTTTCTTTTTCCGGCTTTTTTAATTTACTATTACCTCAGGCTCTGCCACGCCTGAAGAAACCACGCCGCCTCCTGCGACTGAAGTTTCAACCAAAGGCATCGGATATCCGCCGTAGCCCCGGGGCTGGTCCTGCTGGAATTCGACAGAACCTTGTTCGGACAGCGTGCCCAAGTCGTTTGCCTTGATGAAGCGGTCGGAAATCGTGTAGAGAGTGTTGGCGATGAACGCGCTGCGCTTGACGTCGGTGTTGTGCCAGTAATAACCCTGCTTCATCAAGTCTTCAGGGCTTGCATGGCCCACGCGACCTTTCAGCACAAAACCGTTCTGCAGGTCAACGTTGAAGACGTACGCGCCTTGGAAGACGAAATCGCCGTACGCCCACCGGTCAACGCCATTCGGGTATTTCGCCGGGTCGATTTTTGCAAGGGTTATGGGCAAGACCAACAGGCCGTCCTTCCCCTTGTCAAAGAGGAATGCCTTCGGGTCGTTCAAAGCAATGGAATCGGTTCCCCGGTCACCAATGTCGTACTTCGCTATTTCCTTCGGGGCTGAAACGTCGCTCACGTCAAACAAGGAAAGCTTTACGCCCTTGGGCAAGGCAAAACCTCTTTCAGAGCCTGAAGCTATTTCGTCAGTGCTCTTGCCCACGCCAATCAAATGCGTTTCGTCGTAGGGGTGCAAGTAGCTCGAATAGCCGGGTATTTTCAAATAGCCCAAAACCTTTGGCTCTGAAGGGTTGCTTAAATCAATTGCGAAAAGCGGGTCTATTTGCTTGAAGGTAACGACGTAGGCGCGGTCGCCCATGAAGCGGGCGGAGTAAATTTTCTCGCCGGGCGCAAGGCCTTCAAGCCTGCCAACGGTCTTCATGTTCTGGTCTAGCACGAAAACGTGGTTTTCAGAAGGCTGGACTGTTGGCTGGGGCAAGGGTTCAGGCGCACGGATTTGCGCTCCACCAGCTGCACCGCTTTCGGCCGAATCCACTGCAACGGGCTCGACAAAAAGGCGCCTTGGCCAGAACCACTGGGGGTTCGTGGTCGTAGCAATGCGGAAGTAGCTGTTGTACTCGTCCATCGAATATTGGTTGAGGACTGTTCCTGGAACTTCGCCTTGGCCGGAATATGAAAAGTCCGCAAGGGAAATCTTTTGTATCACGGTCGACTCGGAGTACTTGAATTGCGCCTGGTACGTTTCATAAGCCTTGCCAAGAAGATTGTACAACCTCGTGCGCTCGCTGGAATCCAGCTGCTCGAGGTAATCGTTGGCAGCGGCTATCTTCAGCCTCTCCTTGCGCCACTCTGCAACATCCGAAGCATCAACGGCCTGTATTTTTGCTTTCACATCGTCAGGCAGTTCAGAGTAAAGGTTGTCCTGGAATATGGACCATGGAAGGCGCATTCTCTGGTTTGAAGCGTAGGTCACGTAAAAGTTTTCCGTTGAAACGAAAACCTGCTGGGAATAGCCCATGAGCAGTATGTTGCGCATTTCCTTTTGGCTTAAGTCGTTCAAGTCCAGGCCGACGAAAATGTTGTACTGGTATCCGTAGTCCGGATAGTCGAAGTACTTGACGTCCGAAGCTGAAACTTGCTCAGGAACGCCGTCAACTGCAATAAGGGGAATTGGATAATCTGGGTAAGCCTGTTCGTTGAACAGGGCGTAAACCTTGCCGCCAATCATCCTCGATTGCACGTAGCTTCCCTGGATGGAAATTGTTTTGACAAGCACGGGCTTGGAGCGGTCGGAAATGTCGTAAACCTTGAGGAAAGAATTTGGCTGGTAATAGTAAGGCCTGGGAATGAGGTTTTGAATCACGCTTTCGAACGGGTGGTAAGCCCTCTGCTCCTGGCCGAAAACAACGAGCTTGTCGCCCTTGACGAAAATTTCGGAAATTTCGGAAATGTAAGCACTATCCAAAGCTATCTTGCCCACGGTGCCCAACTCGCTCGCAGGGTATGCCTTGACTATTTCAACCTTGCCCTGGTGAACGACGTACAAATACTGGCCGTCGTTCTTGACAATGTCAGCCTCGTCAACGCCCTGCACTTGATTGTTAGTAGTGGAATAATCAGGGGTTGCTTGCGGACTGCCCGAATCTACTGAAGATTGCGCGGGCGCGCCTGCGCTTTCGGCAGTTGCCTTCATCATTCCACCTGCAAGACCGCCTGAAACGCTCGAGCTCTCAGTAGACTTGAGGAAAGAGGAAACTTCATCCCAAGACGAGAACGAAACGAGCGCACCCGAACCTTGGGCGGAAACCCCGCCTGCAGGGAGGGATGGTATTGCGGGGGACGGGGTTGGTGAAGCAACGCCATTTCCTGCACTGGCACAGCCTGCGGCAAACAGGGAGATTGAAAGGAGGAGGACGAACGCAAAATACTTAGTTTTCAAAGCCATTGTGAATCACCATCAGTTCGGGTTTATAGAATTACAATGGCGGGGCGGTATAAAAAGCGCGTTTTTTCTTCAGGAAAAAAACTGAATATAAAAAACGGCAAGCGCAGGGAGCCAGAATGAAAAAGCAGGCTAGGCTAATTGGGGTAATATCGATATTTCAAAGCGTTGGCAAAGAGGTTGAGACGATGTGCGCCACGGCCTGAAAGAATAGCCAAATCCTTTGCCCTACTAGCCCAGCTTAAGTGGATTTTGCGAAAGTGCTTGGCATTTTCAATCATCTTCCGCAGTTCTTCTTTCGGAAAATCCGTCTTTTCAGCTTCCCTTACCAGCGCTTCATTTTTTGCAATCGAATTTCCGAGCAGAGCAGCCAAACGCTTGTGCTGCTGCGCATTGAGGGAATCTAGCGCCGAATCTATGCTCTGCGAAGGCAAGTCTTTCACTTGCATTCCTTGCAGGTCGTGGATTGAAAGCTGTTTCAACAGGTCCAGGAGAAAATTTGGGGAATCAACGATTAATGCCCTAAGCTTGCTAGGCTTCACCGGCCGGCTGCCAGGTAACGAGCTCAACCAAACGGGCATAGAATCAATCCGTAATTGCGTGGAAACTACGTTATGAACCAATTCCTCCACGGATGCGGAAATGCGGCGTTGTTGCGGCGAAACCAAATGAATCACGTTAATTCAATTATGCAGAAAACTTAAAACACAAAAATATTTCCATAGGACCAATATAAACAACGCTAGTACTCACCCAAACTCTTCTGCTTTTTCTGCAGGCCCTTTATTTTCGCCGAAGGGTTGGAAATCTCGTAGTCGAGCTTGAAAAACTCGAAGCCCTCGTCGGCAAGCATTTTCATCGCGTTTTCAGTGATTTCAGGCGCGCACAAGATTCCCCGCACGCGCTTGCCCTTTCGCTTCTGCAACTGCTCCACATAGCGCTTGAGCTGCGTTACGGCATCCAAACCCGCGCTCCTTCGCTTCAATTCTATTGCAACAAGGCTTCCGGCCTTGTCTTCCGCAAGAATGTCAATGCTCCCGCGCTTCACGTCCGACTCGTCCTTCAGCGGAATGAGGCCTGGCTCTATCAAATGCAGGTCGTCCATTAGCAGGCCGGACAACTGCCGTTCACTGCCGAAAAGCTTGAGTTTCGTGTCGTCGTGCATTGCAAAAGAATCGCAGAAACCAATGCGCTTGAAGCGCACTTCAATAATCTCATTCAGCGGCTTGGTGCGCTGGGATTTGACCATAAGCTCCCCGTTCTCCTCGACCACGCTCGTGCTTGAGCCCGGGCCCTGGTAGTTTATCGCCTTCATGCCTGTGCTCTGGTGGATTAGGAAAGTGCCG
>DUGE01000049.1 GCA_013331595.1 Microcaldota archaeon
GATTGAACAGTGGGTTTTTAATGGCTTTTCAGTTTCCAGGCAGATTAACCGAGTTCAAGTCGAAACTTCCTGGCTCGAAAAAGCTCCTACTCCTATCGCTTTTGCTGATTGCCCTGGCGAATTCCTTTGCAATCGGCTTTGATATTGCAGCCCCCTTTTTGGCAGTTTCGGTTTTTTTTGCCGTGGCAACGGATTTTCTGCTCAAATTTCATTTGACCGGCAAAAAAGTTTTTTCGGAAAGTGCGGCCATAACCGGGCTTTTCATCGGGCTCGTCTTGTCCCCCAACTTCCCGCCTTGGTTTACCTTGTCTTCAACCCAGCCTTTTCCTTTCCCGGCTTTCGCCGCAATAGCCGCAATAGTTTTGAAGCATTTCGTCCGGTTTAATTTTCTAACTATTTTCAATCCTGCGGCATCGGGCTTGTTTTTGACCCTCCTGCTTTTTCCCGGTGCTTTCGACGCCTGGTGGGCTAACGGCATTCCTGCTTTGACAATTGCACTGGGAGTCTTGGCGTGCTGGAAGGCAGAACGGCTTTACGCCTTGCTTTCCTATGCGGCCTCGTTTTTCTTCCTGTACCTGGTTTTCATCCTGTCGGCTTCGCCCTTGAGCTTAATCCCTGCCTTCGGAACCGCCTTTTCCTTCCTTCCGTTGTTCCTCGGCTTTTTCATGCTCGTGGACCCGTTGACTTCCCCGCCGAAAAGCAAGCCGCAAGTGGCCTACGGTTTTCTCGCTGCGCTGTTTTCAATAGTGCTCTTNNCTTCCTATACGGCGGGCTATTGCTAGCGAATGCCTCGCGGTTTGAACTGACGAAAAGGCTGAAGTAATTCTTCAAGCTTTTCCTGCCAATAGGCGTTGGTGTTCTTGGCGTGCCAGCCTGAAGCGGGCTGCGCTTTCAAAGTGCGGCGGGAAGTGTTCCATCAGCAGGGGGAGCGTTGCGCCTTTCAAAGCGCCTTGCTCGTGCGCTGCGGTTATTTCTTCCGGCTTCAATCCCAGTGAAAATAAGTATGCTTCCTTACTCGCAACTTCGTAAGGGTTATCTGGAGTTTTGACTGTGGGCCAAATTCTTTTAATGTGATTCCTGTAGATAAAAACATTTTCTGGGAAAATATTTTGTGCTTTTGCTTTGTGTTTTACTGGCTGCCGCCTGTTTGCATAAACGATAAACGGGACATAGCGGTGGGCGGTGCGTTTTCCCTTTTGCTTTAGTTGTTCAATGACTTTTTCCATGTGGCTTTCCAGAGGCTTTCCTGGTTTTGCCGGTTGTCCCATAGCTTCGGCTTTCTTGTGCGCGGCAGTAATTCTCTCCAACTCTCCTTTGATTTTTAAAACTCTCAAGCTTATGGCTTGAGGTGTGAGATTCTGTTTTCCTGCGATTTCGCTTTGGTTTTTTCCTTCTGCAAGCAATTTCAGAGTCTGTAGAACTGAATCCCGTGTTTTTCTTATGAACTTCACTGCAACAATTCTTAGAATTAGCTTGCTCGTTTCCTCGTCTTTCAGTCCTGTTGCTAATGCCTTTTCGGGTTGTACTATTTGAACGGGAATTCTATGTTCGTCACTCCATTCAAATCCCCTTTCAACCTGTTCTCCGGGCACCTCTTCCCTTCTCATCATTTCAGAAATTCTTTTTTGCCGTTCTGCTTTTTCCAGCAAATCCAGGGATTTAAGCGTAAAAATAAGGCCGCTAAACCCAGCGGTTTTTGCCGCTTTCTTTTCACGTTCACCAGCTTGGCGTTGTAACTTCACGCCTTGACTAAAATGATACTGGGCGTTAGCCCATCTAGGGCCGAAAACTTCCCTTCCTATGGAATCCCGTACCCGGTTCTGGTTGAACGCATAGCTGGAAAATTTTACTTCCGGCCTGAAATCGAACCCGCCCATTGCGCGTCTTGCAATTGACTGGAGGTGGAAGTCCATTTGTTCGTACGGGAATCTGCTAAATATGCCTAGCGTTTTCCTTACAGTGTTTCCTCGCAGTATTGCAATGCCCTTGACGTTTTTCCATACTTGTTGAAATAGGTGCCCGCGCTCAGCTTCATCTGATGATTTTTGGAACTGCTTGACGAGCTCGCGGATTTCCTCATCCCTAAGAAAATTTTGGGGCATAATAAACAATTTGCCCTCCAACTTAAACTATTTTTGCTTTTTTGGGGATGAAATAGCCGAGCGGTTTATGCGAGATTATTCTTTTGAGCTTTCATCGCCTGCTCTATGCGCTGCAGGGCAAGGGCGAAGGCGGCAGTGCGCATGGTGCATTTGTTCGCCTGGCTGAAGTCGTAGACCGCATCGAACTCGCGGCGCATGATTTTCTCCAGCTCGCCGTGGTACTTTTCCAAGCTCCAGCTGGTCTTCTGGACGTTCTGCAGCCACTCGAAATAGCTCCCAGTCACGCCCCCGGCGTTTGCAAGCACGTCTGGGATAACGAGGGTTCCCTTGCCTTCCAGAATCTCATCCGCGTGCGGGGTCGTTGGGCCGTTTGCAAGTTCAAGAATCAGCTTAGCCTTTATGCGGTCGACGTTCTTTTCAGTAATCTGGTTTTCCAACGCAGCCGGCATGAGAATGTCGACAGGAATCTCGAGAAGCTGTTCGTTGGTAATCGCCTGGCTGCTCCCGTCATGCAGCGCCTTGCCTGAATCCTTGCGCTTTTTTATTTCGCCGACATTCAGGCCGTTCGGGTCGAAAACGCCCCCGCGCGAGTCGCTCAGGGCAACAACCTTGAAGCCCGCCTGCTCAACGAATTTTGCCATAAATTGCCCGGCGTTGCCGAACCCTTGGATTGCGACCGTGGCGTTTTTAGGAATGCCTTTCTTTTCAACCGCTTCCTCGAGAACGTAAAACCCCCCGCGCGCCGTCGCATCCTCGCGGCCGGCGTGGCCGCCGTTGCCCAACCCTTTTCCAGTAATGACCGCGCCGCTCGAATCGCCGGTAATTTTCTCGTACTCGTCTTCCATCCAGTCCATGATTTTAGAGTTTGTATTCACATCCGGTGCAGGAATGTCTTTCTGCGGCCCGATCATGTCCGCAATCGAGCGCATGAACCCCCTGCTCAGCCGCTCTAGCTCTCCTTCGCTCAATAGTTTTGGGTCGACTTCAATCCCGCCCTTTCCGCCGCCGTAGGGAATGTTGGCAACTGCGCATTTTATGGTCATCCAGAACGCAAGGCTCTTCACCTCGTCCAAATCCACCTTCGGATGGTAGCGGATTCCTCCCTTGAATGGCCCGCGGGCGTTGTTGTGCTGAACGCGGTACCCGTAAAACAACCGTGTTGTGCCGTCGTCCATGCGCACGGGAAAAGTAACTTGCACTATTCTCTGGGCTTTAGTCAAGCGTTCGTGGGTTTCCTCGGAAACTCCCGAGACTTTGAATGCCTTTTCCATTTGCTTTAGCGCGTTTTCAAACGTAGACATGGACTAAATCACCTTTTCAAAAAAAGTTGAGCATCATTCGACTTGTTTTTTTTTAATATGCCGCACGGTGAAGTTTTTAACCCGTTTCCCCAACGACGCACAACGAAATTTTTCGCCCGCGGGGGTATTACTTTTCCGCCTTGAGCTTTTCCACTTCGCGCGTGAATTCCTTGGCGTCCTTGAACTCCTTGTAGATTGAAGCGTAGCGCACGTAGGCCACCTTGTCGATTTTCTTGAGCTTTTCCATGACCAGCTTTCCCACTTCGGAAGACTGGATTTCCGTCTCTTCCATGCCGCGCAGTTCGCGCTCTATTTCCGCAACTATGCCGTCGACCTGCTCAACGCTCACCGGGCGCTTGTGGCATGCTTTCTCGATTCCGTTGTGCAGTTTGTTCCTGTCGAACTTTTCCCTGCGGCCGTCCTTCTTGATTATCGTCAAGTCAATTGTTTCAACACGCTCGTAGGTGGTAAATCTCTTTCTGCACTTTTCGCACTCTCGCCGCCGGCGCGTGGAGTCTTCCGAGTCTCGGCTTTCAAGAACCCCTGTTTCCGTATGACCGCAGTAAGGACAAATCATTCCCGTAAACCCCTGTTTGTTTTCATAATTGTGTTAAAATCAAGTGGAAAACGCTGTATATAGCGTTTTTGCTTTCGCCAAGACTTTTTTCTCGGCCGGCCAGTGCAGCCCCGCCAAAGCCTGTTTTGCAGTTACCAATGTAATTGCGCTTATTCCCTCGTGCCTGCCTTCGGCAGTCATGCGCGGCTTTTCCTTTGCTTCGACAAGGAAAGTTTCCACCTTGCGGAAAACGCCTTTCGGCGCTTCGTAATCGTAGGAATGGATTTTGCCCGCGATTTTGATTTTTTTCAAGCCCGTTTCCTCGCGCAATTCCCTTTTCAAGCCTGTTCTTGCAGTTTCCCCTTTCTCCAGTTTTCCCTTGACCAGCCGCCAGACGCTTTTCTTCAACAGCAGGTCTTTCTTCTTCAGCAATAGGAATTTGCCTTTCCAAACCACGACAGCCTGCGCCTGCCTCAACCGCATGTCCTTTCACTTTCCTTTGTCCGTAAGTATGACCACGTTGCCCCTGCCTTTCTTGAACTTCTTTATCAAGCCTTTTTCCTCAAGCAAGTCCAAGTCTATTGAAACCTTCGCTTCGGAAAACGGGAGGAATTTCCGCAATTCCTTTTGCGTTGCCCTGCCTTCGCTCTTGCGCAATTCCGCGATTATTGTTTCCTGCACTTGCGTAAGCCCGGCCTCTTGCTTTTCAGGCGCTTTGATTATAATGACGGGTTTTGCCGTTTCCGCTGGTGTTTTATCTCGGCTTTTGTCGTGCCCGTCTTTCCTGCGCGTGTACAAAAAGTATGCCGCCAGAGCGACTATTGCAATTACCGCAATGGCGCCGGGCCAGCCGTCGTTTGCAGCGGGCTTTTGAGCCGTTTCCTGCGGAATGCCCGTGTCCTGGTTTTCAAAACCTGCGGACGGGATTGCACTGGGCGCTTCGAGCTTTGGCTCTTCAAACCCGAATAGCACGATGTCCAGGTTAAACGTGCCGTCCGAAACTATGGAAACGGTTTCAGTCGCGTTCCCATTGCCTGCCTTTGCCAGTAATGTGTAAGTGCCCCGCGGAACTTCAAAACTGAAAGAACCGTTTTGAGCCACTATCGTTTGCACGGGAGTCGTGTTGAGCGAGACTATCGCTTTTACAGGCTCGAGGTTCGAGTCGAAAATAGTGCCTTTCAACACCGCAGCCTGAGACCAAGCAGGCAAAATTGCCATTAGCATTAATGTGAGCAGTACAAGCGTTTTTTTCACTATTTCACCGTCATTAAATCCCTTAAGTTAAACGGTCTTAAAACCCCTTGGAAACGTTAAATTCTCCCCCCGAAAGAAGGCCGGATAAAGCTTATTTTGCCTAAATGCCGGCGGGTAAAGCTTTTACGGTCTTTCGTAAAGCTTCGGAAGCAAAGAATCTTTAAATATTAACCAAAACTAGAAGGTTGTTGCAACGTGTGGTTGTTGCAGTAACCTGGCAAACGCCGGGTTTGAAAATGTTGAAAGAAATCAAAAAAGTGATTTGGCATGGAATATGAAAATTCGAATGATGAACCTAATGGTTTGCAAAGCTTGGGAAGCCAGACTTGCTCGATATGCGGCAAGGAGGCGCGCGAGCCAGTGGCTTCCTTGGATATAGGAATTCAGTACCCCCGGGGCGAAAAGCGCTGGATACGGCTTGGTGAGGATGACTTTGAGGAAGGAGCATTTTGCCAGGATCATTTTGTCAGCTTCATTGCCTTGAAAGTAGACNNAGGAAGTTTGTTTGTATTGGAGGATTGGTTGAGAATGGAAAGTGTTTTGAGTAAGGTTTTGTTGCTCGGTGTTTTAATGCTGGGCTTGTCAGCATTCGCTTTTGCCGACGGTTCGAGCCTTGGCTCTAATCCCGGACCATCCGGCAGCCCTACTGTGGGCTCTTCGGATGATGACGGCGCCAGGGCTTCTCCAAGCGCTTCGGTTTCCGGAGGTTCGGATTCAGGCAGGGAGCGTTTGATGATGGGAATTGCTGATTCAAGCGAGAAACGCTCTTCAATCAAGGAGCAGTTCAGGGCTGCAATTCAAAATAAGGTTGACGGCGACCAGCGCTTTAACCGCTGCTCCCAATTTACTGACGCGGCCCAGCGCGAAGCTTGCTTTACGCAAGAGGCCGGCATAGGCGATTTGGCTCGTGATAAGATAAAGTGCGAGAGTGACGATGCCAATGCTAGTGCTTGCATCCGCGGTTTGAAAGAGAAAGTCCTCACTGCATGGAGATGGCGTTTTGCCCACTTGATTGACATGGCCGGAAAGCTCAACGTTTCAGCCAATTTGACTGCGGACGTTGAAGACTTCAAGGTATTTGTCCAGTCGGAGGCCCTTGCTTTCGAGAATGCAACCACTTCTGCAGAAAAGAAGCAGATTGTGAACGACGTGCTTGCCGCATGGAAGGAATTGCGCGCCAAGATTTTGAGGGAAATGGTTGAAGCGAAAATTCAAAAGGCGCAAACAGGCATTGAACGCGCTCTTGAGGTTTTGAGGAACTTGCGCGACAAGCTGCAGGAACGCAACCAAACGACCCCTGGCTTGGACAATGCGATTTCGCGCCTCGAGGCGAACTTGGCAAAGCTCGACTCGGACAACGTTTCGCTGTCCCAAAAGTGGGTTTCAGCCAGGCACTCGCTTGATGCAATCGCTTTTGCAAAGCGCTCCATAATGCGCATGGTAAATCGCATGCCCGCAGAGGAAATGCGCGAGAGTGAGGTTGAAATTCCCAAGGAAGTGGAGGAAGCGGACGATTCGTCATAGGCTTACCTGCCCGTGCCGGAAGAACTGCCTGGAAAACCAGGCCGTTTTTGGCAGGAGTGGAGGACGAGCGGGTTCTCCCACCCCCCCTTTCGCCTCTCGTGAGAACCTTCATCCTGCTTTTCTTCCCAAATTTTCATCTGGTGAAAAAGGTTTTTGAAAATGCAATGCTCCAACTGTGATAAAACCGCCTTGATGACATACTCGGCGAAAAAAATTTGCCTAGAATGCCTGTGGCTCCATTCTTTCGTGCACCGCAGTAATCCCGTTATGGTAGGCTAGTTTTTTTGTGCTTGCGGCGCGTTTATTCTTTCATCGCGTGGAAGAGCAAGTCGACTATGCTTACCGACTGGTTGAGCTTTTCGTACTCGTTGATGTTGCCCACGTCAACCCAGTAGTCGTCGAAAACAAAGCCCTTGATTTTCCTCTCGCGCACGAGCTTGGGAATCACGTCGAAAGAAATCACGCCCTTGGCAGGGAAATAGTCCAGGGCCTTCCTGTCGAAAACGTAGACTGCAGAATTAATGAGGTTTTCAAGAATCGGCTTTTCGTTGAATTCCGTTATTTCAAATTTTTCGTTTACCGTAGCGGTGCCGTACTGCAATGGCGTTCCAATCCTCTTCAAACCCACGGTGGCCAGGGGCTTGTTCTTCTCGTGGAAAGCCTCGAGCTTCCCGTAATCCATGTTCGTCAAATGGTCTCCCATTTCAACAAGGAATGAATCTTCCTTTTCCAGCAATCGCGCTGCGTTCTTCAAGCTGCCTGCGTCGCCCAATTCATCTTTCTCGGTGCTGTACTGGATTTTCACGCCGAACTTCCTGCCGTCGCCGAAATACTCTTCTACCTGCTCGTGCAAATGCCCCACCGCAAGAATAATGTCCTTGAAACCCTCGCGCTTGAGGTGCTGTATCGTATACTCTAAAATTGGCTTTCGGCCGAGCAACAACATGGGCTTGGGCACGCTGTGAGTGTAGGGCCTCAATCTCGTTCCCTTCCCGCCGCATAAAATGACTGCTTTCATGGTTGCTTCATCTCCGTTCTCAGGGGTTTACCTTCTGTTGGAAAAGCTCACTGTGCCAAGCTTCAATAAAGCGTATGGTCTTGCTTTTCGAGCGCATTACGAGCGAATGCGTGCCGATTCTCTTGCCTTCGAACCTCACACCTTTGAGCAGTGTTCCGTCCGTGACGCCCGTGGCCGCAAAAAGCAGGTTGTTGCCCCTGGCCAAGTCGTCCATTTCCAAAAGCGCGCCTTCCTTCAAACCAACTGCCTTGGCTTTTTTCCTCTGCTCTTCGCTCCCGAAAACCAGCCGTCCTTCGAAAGTGCCGTCAAGGCACTTCAAGGCAGCTGCGCTTATCACGCCTTCAGGCGCGCCGCCAGTGCCCAAAAGCAAATCCACTCCAGAGCCGGGGATGGCGGTTGCAATTGCAGGCGAAATGTCGCCGTCAGGAATGAGCATTATCCTTGCGCCCGCGGCCCTTACTTTCTTGACGAGGTCGTTGTGCCTCTCGCGCTCGAGGATTATTACCGTAACTTCTCCCGGTTTTTTCTCCAACGCTCTGGCAACCGCATGGATGTTTTCTTCGACCGTGTAATCCAAGCTTATCTTGCCTTTTGCTTTCGGCCCTGCCGCAATTTTTTCCATGTAGTGGTTCGGTGCGTGCAGCAGGCTGCCTTTAGGCCCTGCTGCCAGAACGCACAGTGCATTCGGAAGGCCTTTTGCTGTCAAGTTAGTGCCTTCGAGCGGGTCTATGGCCAAATCAAATTCCTGGCCCTTTCCGTTTCCCACGTCCTCGCCGATGAACAGCATTGGCGCCTTGTCCTTCTCCCCTTCGCCTATCACAACCTTGCCTTTGAAGTCTATCGCATTAAGCCGGGAGCGCATTTGTTTTACTGCCGCGTCGTCGGCAGCAATCTTGTCGCCCTTTCCAACCCAGTGCGATGCTCCAATGGCTGCAGCTTC